>JASFIU010000226.1:0-7280 GCA_050122495.1 Desulfobacterales bacterium
GTCAGCGAACAGCGGCCAGACAACAGAAGACAGGTGGTAAAAACTAGAGGAATAAGCACTCCATCTGACTTCTCTAGTCTGTCCTCAGTTATTTTTTTGCTGACACCTGACACCCGACACCTGAAACCTTTTACGAAAGTCTTGACCAGCTTCCGGTGTCTCGCCGAATAAATAGGTGATTAATAAAAACCTATGAAATCTCGGCCAACGCCTTCTGGCAACGCTCGCAAATGGTTGGGTGCTCACTGTCTGTGCCTACGGTGGTTTCATGAACCCAGCAGCGTTCACATTTCTCACCGGGAGCACTTTCAATTCGGACAAATAGACCCTCTACATCTTCACTCTCATAGCCGCCATCGATTTTTTCATCTTTCAGCAGAGAAACCTTAGATACGATGAAAATGGATCTTAAATCGCCGGCATAGGGTTGAAGCACATGATAATCATCCGCTTTAACGGAGACGGTAACGGCTGCATCGAGCGGATGACCGATCTGTTTGGCGGCGCGCGCTTCCTCCAGCGCCTTGGTAACTTCCGCCCGTAAGTCTAAAATTTTCCCCCATTTTCGGGCCAGATCCTCATTTTTCCATTTGCGGTTTGCCTCGGGCAGCGCAGCCAGATGAACACTGGGCGCACCTTCATCGCTGTCCGGCATATGCTCCCAGATTTCCTCGGCCGTAAAAGGAAGCAGCGGCGCCATCAAGCGCGCAAGCGAATCCAGGATCGTGTGCATGACGGTCTGAGCGCTTTTTCGGGCAACGGATTTCGGCGGGGAAGTGTATAGCCTGTCTTTGAGAATATCCAGATAAAAAGCAGAAAGATCAAGCGTGCAATAATTATAAAGGGCGTGATAGATAATGTGGTACTCGTAGGCATCATATGCAGCCAGCGTCTTTTGCACCAGGCCCTGCAGACTGTGAAGCGCAAACCGGTCGATTTCGGGCATGTCCTCGTACGCGACTGCATCGGCTGCTGGATCAAAGTCAAACAGATTCCCAAGCATAAACCGGCTGGTATTTCGGATTCGCCGGTAGGCATCGCTTAACTGTTTTAAAATATTTTCCGATATACGAATATCTTCTCTGTAATCCGTTGCCGACACCCACAACCTCAGGATCTCAGCACCGTATTTGTCGATCACCTCAATGGGGGCCACGACATTCCCCAGTGATTTAGACATTTTTCTTCCGTCCGCGTCGACGACAAAGCCGTGGGTTAACACTGCCTTGTAAGGCGCCTGTTTGCGGGTACCTACGGCGGTCAAAAGGGCGCTGTGAAACCAGCCCCGGTGCTGGTCACTACCCTCCAGATACAGATCCGCCGGCCAGCGTAGATTTTCTCTGGGCTCCAGCACAGCTGCATGGCTCACTCCTGAATCAAACCAGACGTCAAGGATGTCATTTTCTTTGACAAAGTTTTTGCTGCCGCACGATGAACACTTAAGGTCATCCGGCAGAAAATAAGAAATATCTTCCTCAAACCAGATATCCGCTCCGTGCTGTTCAAATTGAGCGTAGACCTTATTCATAATCTGTTGATCTAACAGAATCGTTTCACAGTCCTCACAGTAAAATACGGTGATCGGAACCCCCCAGGCCCGCTGCCGGGAAACACACCAGTCCGGACGATTTTCAATCATGCCGTAAATCCGATCGCGGCCCCAATGCGGAATCCAGGTGACCGTGTCGATGGACTTCAATGAATTGCGGCGCAGATCGGTCTTGTCCATGGAAATGAACCATTGCGGCGTGGCCCGGAAGATGACCGGCTGTTTGCAGCGCCAGCAATGCGGATAGTTATGCTCGATATTGCCCTCGGCAATCATGGCGCCAATTTCATGAAGTTTTTTATTGATATTCTTGTTGGCATCGAAAACAAATTGCCCCTGAAAAAGCTCCACGTCATCGGTAAAACATCCGTTGTCATCTACCGGTGAATACACATCCAATTCATATTTTAGACCGACTTCATAGTCTTCGCGTCCGTGTCCGGGAGCCGTATGGACGCAGCCCGTGCCGGCTTCTAGCGTCACATGATCGCCCAGGATGATAATGGATTCCCGATCCACCATGGGATGGCGGCTGCGTTTGCGCTCAAGGGATTTCGGATCGATTTCGGCGATAACCGCATAATCCGAAATGCCAAAGGTTTGCATGCCATATTCCATCAATTCGCGCGCCAAAATGAAAACCTCATCATGGCCCAAATCGACGGCCACATATTCGAATTCAGGATGCAGGGCAATGGCCAGATTGGCCGGAAGGGTCCAGGGCGTCGTGGTCCAGATCACGACATATACCGCTTTACCGTTTAATTCCGGATAGTCGTTGCCAAGATCATCTTCCATCCGAAATTTTACGAAAATCGACGGCGCCGATTCGTCCTGATATTCAATCTCGGCCTCGGCCAGTGCGGTTTGGCACGTAAAACACCAATAAATCGGTTTTTTACTGCGAAACAAACTACCGTCCAGCGCAAATTTTCCGCATTCCCGGGCGATAATGGCCTCATACATATAGTTCATGGTTAAATAGGGATCTTCCCATTGTCCCATAACCCCCAGTCTTTTAAATTCATCGCGTTGAATATCGATAAATTTTTCAGCATACGCCCTGCAAAGCCGTCGGACTTCCGCCAAGCTAAGATCTTTCTTTTTCTCCCCGATCTCTTTATCCACATTATGTTCGATTGGAAGCCCATGGCAGTCCCATCCCGGCACGTAAACCGCATCATAGCCTGCCATCTGCTTTGATCGAACAATGATGTCCTTTAAAATTTTATTCAAGGCCGTCCCGATATGGATGTTGCCGTTGGCATAAGGAGGGCCGTCATGCAAAATAAATTGTTCCCGGCCTTTTGAAGAACTTCTGACCTGATCGTGCAAACGCGTTTCTTCCCATTTTTTGAGCTGCTCTGGTTCACGTTTCGACAGATTCGCTTTCATCGGGAACTTGGTCATCGGAAGGTTAAGGGTCTTTTTGTAATCCATTCATTCCTCCAAAATAGGATTTAACGTAAAGAACAGATAATTAATCAGAATCAACCATAGTGTCAAGGAAATACATTCCTCGCTAAAAAGATGGGAGGGTCCCAGAAATTGAGGCTAGAATTGAAAATGAGGGACAGGCGGCGTCAGGAATTCAACCTTAATTCGATCACTCAGCATCATTTGCTATTTCCATCAAATACTGCCCGTAGTCGTTTTGGGTTAAATCGTCTGCCAGACTTAGAAGCTGATCTTTGGTGATGTATCCCTGGCGGTAAGCAATCTCTTCTACACATGCTATTTTAAGCCCCTGCCGTTCCTGAATCGCCTGAACATAGCTGGCGGCCTGTTGTAAGGCTTCATGGGTGCCGGTATCCAGCCAGGCATACCCGCGCCCCAAAAGTTCGACCCGAAGATTCCCGCGGCCCAAGTAAGTCAGGTTGACATCGGTAATCTCGAGTTCGCCGCGCTGCGAAGGTTTGAGGTTTTTGGCAATTTGGATAACGGAATTGTCGTAAAAATATAAGCCCGGCACGGCATAGTTGGATTTCGGTTTTTGAGGTTTTTCTTCTATTCCGACAACCTGGCCGCCGGCATCAAAATCCACCACCCCATAACGTTCGGGGTCTTTTACCATGTACCCGAGGATTAAACCGCCTTTATCAAGCTGAACCGCCCTTGCAAGGATTTTGGTAAGATTCGGCCCGTAAAAGATATTATCGCCCAGGATCAAACATACCGTATCACCGCCGATAAATTTCTCTCCGATGATAAAGGC
Source organism: Desulfobacterales bacterium (assembly GCA_050122495.1). GTDB lineage: Bacteria > Desulfobacterota > Desulfobacteria > Desulfobacterales > JAHEIW01 > JAHEIW01. The sequence goes on from JASFIU010000226.1 coordinate 3,765, forward strand.
CTGGGCCAGACCTTCCGGGCGGGGTTGCTCCTTATAGGAAAGGGCCAGGCCCAATTGAGAACCATCCTTAAGAATCCGCTTGAACGCGGGCAGATCTTCGGGAGTCGAAATGACAAGGATTTCACGGATCCCGGCCAGCATTAATACCGACAAAGGATAATAAATCATGGGCTTATCATAAACCGGCAACAACTGCTTGCTGACACCCCGGGTTATGGGGAAAAGCCTGGATCCGGACCCGCCTGCTAAAATAATTCCCTTCATTACGATTCACTCCTCATTGCGGCATCTTAACGACTGAGCCGACAGCCAGATAGGTATAATTTTTGGCCGCCAGTTCATCATAATCCGGAATCATGCGGCGCCCGTCCATAATCAAATAAGGCGGTTTTACGGTATCTTCGATGGTTCGTGAAAATCCGCGGAATTCTTCACAGTCGGAGGAAATAAAAAGGGCCTCGGTTCCCTCGATGGCCTCCCGGGCGGACTCGAAGTATTTTACTTTTTCAAACAAAACGTTTTTTGATGGGTCAAACTCCTGTTTGGCAGACTCATTTGCCAGGGGATCATAGGCGTTGATCTGGGAGACGCCTTTGCCCAGTAAAGCCTCAACGACTTTAATTGAGGAAGCATCGCGCATGTCATTGGTGTGCTTTTTAAATGCCAGCCCTAAAACAGCAACCGTTTTATTATTAAATTGGAAGTCAGCTTCATTGATTGCACGGTCAATCAGGTATACTTTTTGGTATTCATTGACTTCAAAAGACGCTTCCAGCATCTTGGTGCTCACATTCAGGCGTCGCAATTGGTAAATTAAGGATGCAATGTCTTTGCCGAAGCAGCTTCCACCGGCCCCGTTGCTCACAAAAGATCCCCAGGTGCTGATTCTGTCATCCGCCGTAACGCCCATCCTGAGGTCGTCGATGTTCACGTTGGATATTTTTTCGCCAAGTTTGGCACCGACACCGTTCCAGAAGGAAATATAGGTTAACAGCATGGTGTTCGCCACGTATTTAATGGCTTCCGCCGTCTCAGGCGTGGTCTCAATATATTTAATGCGCACATGGTTGACAAATTGGGAGTACACGCGACGAAGTATCTTAAAATCAGCCTCATGATCACAGCCAACCACCACTCGATCCGGCCTGCGCGCCTGATCGACAGCCGTGCCTTCCGCCAAAAACTCAGGATTGGACGCCACCCCGAAATTTTCCACGTCCGCTTTTCTCATAATATTTTCCAGCCGACGGACGGTCTTGATGGGTACCGTACTTTTGCTGGTAACAACCACGCGTCGTTTATCTTTTCTTTTGGCGAGTATTTTCGCTAAGTCTTCGGCCGCAGTGTCAAAATAGGTAAGATTGGTCGAGCCGTCCAAATTTGAAGGTGTGGGCAGACATAAAAATATGGCATCGGTACCTTCGATAATGGAATTCAAATCGCTCGAAAAAAACAAGGATTTTCCATGGGTTTCACGAATAATATTGGAAAGGCCGGGTTCCATGACGAATTTTTCGATTTCATCGGCATGACCGGTGGAAAATGCCTCAATTTTGCCTTGATCGACATCATAGGCGTAAACTTCATGGCCGTATTCGGAACAGACGGCCGCCTGGACAAGCCCGACATATCCGGTCCCCGCTACAATTAGTTTCATAAATTTCCTCTCGTGTGAGTGTTTCTTATCTGTGTTTTATTAAGATTTAACGATTATCGGGTGCTTTCAAATTCCGCCACGGCGGGACGCTGCACCAGAATGAACGAACCCACGGTTCCACCGTGTGACTTGCACCGATTAAGGCATCTACATGCCTTTATATTCTCCCGCCGATGGCGCTAAAATCAAAGCCACCGCTCTGCGGGTGGTCGCTGACGCAAAAACGTGACCTGGGTGGTAGGCGGGATCAGTGTTAAACGACTGGATTGGCATCAAATGCTGCGCCTAATAAACACCAAGATCTCGCAAAAGATCATTAATGCCAAGTTTTTGGAGTTTTAATCTCAAGAATTCAGAAATGGTCGGCTGGACAGGTCGCACGTTAAGATACATCTTTGCCTCACTGGGGGTTTGACGACCCTTTTTAATATTGCACGGTTTGCATGCTGCTACACAATTCTCGAAACTGGAAGTGCCGCCCCTTGACTTTGGTATAATATGGTCAATCGTGAGCCGCAGTCGCGTTGTTCCGCAATACGCACACTTAAACCCATCTCTGATAAAAACATTCTTTTTACAGAAGGCCACCCCGGTGCGATAAAGCGTTCGGATCAATTTTATCAACCGCAATACTGCCGGAACTTTGAATACGGCACCGCTGGAACTTCTCACTGTTTTGGCAGAATCTTTTAATACTTCGACTTTTCCTTTGGCCTGCAAACAGATCGCGCGTTTCCAATGAACCACATTTAAAAAAGTGTAATCGGCGTTTAGCAAGATACAATGGGTCATCCTGTACTCCTTGTTACTCCCCTTTGATGCCGCTTCTTATCTTTCCGATCGGCTGCAGTTTTGGATCTACAGATACTTTGCTTCTCATCTATAAAAAATTTTAATATAGCATGGTTCAAAAATCAATCCCATATTGCGAGAAATCGGATTTTACATTTATGGCGCCGGTCATCATCATGCTCCAAAATGCGGAATTGCGATAAAAAAGGTTGTGCGGTTGGTGAAAATTTTACATCGGAACGTTTTTTGAGAACCGCTAAATGCCGGATGGTGGGTGCAAAATTGAAATTACGATGAGCGGACCGATGGTTGGAGGCTGGCGGGCGCCAATGGTTCCTTCCAAGGCGACTATTCCTTGACGACAGCCAAAAATTTTACACCACACCCCGCTTGATTAGACCATACGACTCGGCCTTTAATCCGAGCCTTGCGCTCCCCTTTTAAGGGAATAACCAACGTAAGTATCTTCCCGGCATGGGGAGCATCATTGGTTTTAATAAAAACTCCGGCGGGACTGATATTCTGGGTAAAACCCTTGAAGCGTCGTTTCTGAGTGGCGAAAATCAGGGATATAGAATAGGATTGCCTCGGGTGTTTCCTTAAATCTTTCTTTTGGCTTAAATCGCTGGTTTGTGAAATCTCTTCATTATCGGTAAAAATGTATCTGACACCGTAACTATTTTTAAAAAAGGCTGCGTCTAATTCCCGGTGCCAGATTATTTCTGCCCGGTAACACTCATAAGCGCTGAAAGGCGGTGAAGCATAAGGTGAATTTTCGATCCCGATGTAAATTTCTGCGCCTTGATGCAGATGTTGGTTGGTCTCGAAGCACAACCCGGTTCTGCTATAGTTAATCATCCTTGCACCAAGGGTAATGCCGGTCACCAAATTTTCGACCTTAACGGGTGATTTATGCTTAATGCGAGGATCATCTCTTTGTTCAGGAACTTGAACCATTTGACTGCTTCTCTACGAGCGCTTTACAAAGCGCTCCGCTTAACCTCCGCTATCGGGTGCAGCTGCAGGCGAATAAAAAAGCCTCCAAAGAGCATATTCACAGCATCCCT
>JASFIU010000227.1:0-7279 GCA_050122495.1 Desulfobacterales bacterium
GGAAAAAGAGGTGAGGTTTGCAGTACGCGAAGGCGGTCGCACCGTTGGCGCCGGCGTGGTCAGCGAAATCATTGAATAACGGTATAGGAGTCGACCGGTGAGAATAATCGTTACCCTTGCATGCACTGAGTGCAAAAGAAGAAACTATACGACAACAAAAAATAAGCGCACAACACCCGATAAGCTGGAGTTTAATAAATACTGCAGATTCTGTCGCAAACACACCCCCCACCGGGAGACCAAATAGTCACGCGTTGGTGGTGTTATTATTTGATGCGGGTTTAAAGCCGCAAGACCCTTTGATACTCGGTTGCATTAAAAATTTTATCATTTTAAATGAGCCGGTTTTTATAAAAAACAAGGATGCAGGCCAGTAGCTCTAACGGCAGAGCATCGGACTCCAAATCCGGCGGTTGGGGGTTCGAATCCCTCCTGGCCTGCCATTTCCTTTTTCATGAAGCTCGGCGTTGAAAGGTTAAGTGACGTTAGGATACCTTAAGCTTTCAGCGCTTTGGGCTTTCCATCTTTTGGGAGTGACATGGGAAGGCTACAACGAAAGAAAGCATCTGGGGCTAAAAAAAAGAAGAAGCAAAAAGCCGGCGCAAGCGCATCGGCCGATGTTCGAACCTCAAAAGATGCGCGTTTGAAAAAAGCTGCTGTTGCGCAGACCCGAAATAAGGACACCCAAACGGCAAAAACGGTGCCCGCGAAAAAACAATCTCAGGTTAGCCGTGCGGTGCCTGCGAAGGCAAAAACGAATTTCATTAAATCGACGGTTCAGTTTTTAAGAGAGGTTAAAATTGAGCTCAAAAAAGTGACGTGGCCGTCCCGCAAACAGACGATCGGTTCTACGGTCGTCGTTATTGCCTTGATTATCCTTATTTCGCTTTTTTTAGGGTCCGTTGATATTGGTTTGTCCAGTCTGATCCGCGTAGTCTTGCAATAGCATTAAAGGAGGAAAAAGATTGGCGCTTAAATGGTATATCATCCATGTTTATTCGGGTTTTGAGAACAAGGTGAAAGCAGCCCTGGAAGAACGCATTGCCTCCTCCGCCCACGCTGAAAAATTCGGAGAGGTGGTTGTACCGACCGAGGAAATTGTTGAACTGGTTAAAGGAAAGCGAAAGACATCCGCCCGTAAATTTTATCCCGGATATATTCTGGTGCGTCTAGATCTGAATGATGAAACCTGGCATATTGTCAATGACACCGCCAAGGTGACCGGGTTTTTGGGAGGCCGCAGAGAACCCACACCGCTTTCCGACGAGGAAGCAGCACGTATTCTCAATCGCATGGAGGCCGGGAAGCTAAAGCCACAACCGAAGTACTTCTTTGAGCACGGAGATGAAGTTCGGGTGATCGATGGGCCCTTTACCAATTTTAACGGAACCGTACAGGAAGTAAATCCCGAAAAGGGAAAGATAAAAGTGCTGGTGAGCATTTTCGGGCGATCAACGCCGGTGGAATTGGAGTTTGTCCAGGTACAAAAACTTTAATGCCAATTGAGCTAAAGCTCAATTGGGAGTTACGGGTTATGTGTTATTGGTTATTGGTTTAAGGCGAATGGAGCCAAATCTAATAACGAATAACAGATAACAAATAACAATTAACTGGAGTAGATAAGCGAATGGCAAAAAAAGTTTTAACGATGATTAAATTACAGGTAGAAGCTGGCAAGGCCAATCCATCGCCGCCCATCGGCCCCGCCCTGGGCCAGCACGGCGTTAATATTATGGATTTTTGCAAAGCGTTTAACGCCAAGACCGCGAACGATGAGGGTATGATTATACCGGTCGTTATTACGGTGTATCAGGATCGATCCTTTACCTATATTACCAAAACACCGCCAGCGGCAGTGCTTTTGAAGAAAGCTGCAAAAATCGCCAAAGGTTCCGGTGACCCCAAGCGGGAACATGTCGGGCAAGTCACCCGTCAGCAAGTTGAAGAAATTGCTAAAATAAAAATGGTCGATTTAAACGCCAATGATTTAGACGCTGCCTGTAAAATTATAGCAGGTACGGCAAGAAGTATGGGTATTGAAGTCAGTTAGCTATTACCGTTGCGGGATATGCGCTGCGGGATTGGCGTAAAACAGATATTCAAGTCACGACCCGCAATCAAAAAACGCAACGCGATTAAGGGAGAATGTTATCACGATGTCGAAACGGGGGAAGAAATATTCTGATTCCAAAAAACGAATCAATTCAGAAGGTGTTGAAAGTTTCAAAGATGCGGTCAAAGTGATGCTGGACTCCGCTTTTGCCAAATTCGATGAAACGGTTGATGTGGCGGTTCGCCTTGGTGTTGATCCCAGGCATGCCGATCAAATGGTACGGGGCAGTGTGGTGTTGCCGCACGGCACCGGCAAGGAGACCAAGATCCTGGTTTTTGCCAAAGGAGAAAAGGAAAAAGAAGCAACCGATGCCGGGGCGGATTTTGTCGGCAATGAAGATCTGGTCGAGAAAATAAAAGGCGGCTGGTTCGGATTTGATAAGGCCGTGGCGACGCCGGATATGATGGGCTCCGTCGGGAAACTGGGTAAACTGCTTGGGCCGCGGGGATTGATGCCCAATGCCAAAACGGGAACCGTTACCTTTGATGTGGCCCGGGCCGTAAATGACCTTAAGGCCGGCAAAATAGATTTTAGAGCTGAAAAAGCGGGAATCGTGCACGCACCGATGGGAAAAGTCTCTTTCGGAGTTGATAAAATTGTCCAAAATATGACGGCCTTTTTTGACACGATCATGCGTCTGAAACCGGCTTCCAGTAAAGGGACCTATCTAAAAGGCATTGCAATCTCAACGACAATGGGCCCGGGAGTTAAGGTTGATTTGGCGTTTGTCAAAGATTTGCTCAAATAACCAGCCGGGATAAAAAAGATTGCGCGCATTCGACCGCAAACCTCTGAACTACTTGGAATGATTGGTAAAAGCGTATAACAACGGGCCCCAGCGGGCTAAAAGCCAATGGGGCGTTAATGCGTATCAGAAGCATTGTAATAGGATGCACCGGGATCGGTGCAAATCAAAAATACCATCTGTCAAAGACCGTAGGTTCACAAAAACAGGCACTTTTCTGTGGATGTGTTTAATCGGCACTGCCGGCCTACCGAGGCAGTCGTTTGCTTTACGATTTCTGCACGGACCCGTTAAGGGTCAGAAACGAATATCCGGCAATCGTAAATCAACAGCGTCTATCCCTCCGGTTTTTATCAGATATGGAAAGGAGGTGTTAGGTTACTTGTGAATTTAGAAGAGAAAAAAAGGATTGTACATGATTTAAATGAACGGTTTTCAAAGGCTGCAGTGGTCATCGTAACCGATTATAAAGGCCTTGATGTCGCTGCCATTAATGACCTGCGTCGCAGACTCAGAAAGGAAGAAGTCGAATATCAAGTGGTGAAAAATTCACTGATGGTTCGCGCCTCGCATGAGACCGATGTCTCTTTGATCAAGGAAACATTTAAGGGTCCCAGCGCGGTGGCCATGAGTTATAGCGACCCGGTCGCCCCGGCCAAGGTTTTAACCGATTTTGCCAAAGATCATGACGTGTTTGAAATCAAAGTCGGGGTTATGGACGGCAAGATTCTGGAATTAAACCAGATTAAGGCGCTTTCGGCCTTACCGTCACGTGAAGCCCTGTTGGGCACTTTTGTTTCTGTTTTGAACAACGTGCCGACCGGTCTGGTGAGAACAATGGCGGAAATTCCCAGAAGTTTGCTGAACGTGTTACAGGCCGTAAAAGATCAGAAAGAAGCAGCTTAACTCAAACAACCATATCTATAGATCATCGATTGATGATTTTGTAAGTGAAACTGGAGGAAGAAAATGGCGAAAGCGAGTATTACCAAAGAAGATGTAGTCGAATTTGTTTCTAATATGTCTGTACTTGAGCTCAGCGAGCTCATCAAAGAACTGGAAGAAAAATTTGGTGTGTCTGCAGCCGCACCGGTAGCCATGATGACGGCCGGTCCTGCTGAAGGTGCCGCCGGGGCCCCGGCCGAAGAAAAAACCGAGTTTGATGTCGTCATCTTAGCGTCCGGGGATAAAAAAATCGCCGTCATTAAAGAAGTTCGCGCGATTACCGGGCTGGGCCTTAAAGATGCAAAAGCACTGGTTGATGAAGTGCCCAAACCCGTAAAAGAAGGTGTGGCCAAAGACGAAGCCGAGAAGATTAAATCTCAGCTTGAAGAGGCCGGTGCTCAGGTGGAGATAAAGTAAATTCACCGATCGATATGGGATAACAGGGGAGAAACGGGTCGGGGCCGCGGGACGGCCTCCGGCCCAATATCGGCGAATTGAAGTTTCTCTCCTGATAACCCATAAACTGAAACCCATAACCCAAATAACAATGGAGATGCCATGCCAAGTCGCACCCTGGCGCCAAAACGGATTCGGAAAAATTTTGGTAAGATAAGGCAAATTGTAGGAATCCCCGATCTTATCGGGATGCAACGTGAATCGTTCCAGCGGTTTTTGCAAATGGATATCCCGCCTGAAAAGCGTGAGGATATCGGTTTGCAAGCTGTCTTTAAATCCGTTTATCCCATCAAGGACTTTACCGGTAGTGCATCCCTTGAATTCGTGTCTTACCGCTTTGGTGAGGTAAAACACGGTATTGAGGAGTGCATCCATCGCGGAATGACCTATGAAATACCCGTGCGTATTACCGTCCGGCTGGTCGTCTATGAAATTGACGATGATACCGGGATCTCAAACATTCGCGATATAAAAGAGCAGGAAATTTACTTTGGAACGATTCCTTTAATGACCGAAAAAGGTACCTTTATTATCAATGGAACCGAGCGCGTTGTGGTCAGTCAGCTCCATCGATCGTCGGGGGTGTTTTTCGACCATGACAAAGGAAAATCCCATTCAAGCGGGAAAATCATATATAGTTCCAGAATTATTCCGGTGCGCGGTTCCTGGATTGATATGGAAGTGGACCCCAAAGATATCGTCTATATCCGCATCGATCGCCGGCGGAAGTTCCCGATTACGCTGTTGTTTAAGGTCCTGGGTTATACGACTGAAGATCTTTTGAATTACTTTTACAAGACTGAAAAAATCACCATTAAGGGCAAACGCTACTTTAAGGAATTCAACGAAGAATTCTTAAAGGGCAAGCGCGCCAGTAAGGATGTTCGGGATTCTGCAAGCGGGGACGTCATTGTTAGAAAGGGCCGCGTATTTACCTTAAAGGCCATTAAACGACTCAAATCCATCCGTATGAAGTTAATCCCGATAGGCGCAGAGGAGATTGTCGAACGGGCCGCCGCCCATACCATTCTGGATCCAAACGAAGGCGAACCCATCGTTAAGGTCGGTGAGCTCATTGACGAGGAAAGCTTTACGAAGATCGGCGAAGCCGGAATCAAGGAATTTGATTTACTTCATGTCGATGCGGCCATCAACAGCGACTCTATCCGCAAAACGCTTTTGCTCGACAAGGTCGAAACCAAGGAGGAAGGTCTGATTGAGATATATCGTCGGCTCAGACCGGGCAACCCGGCCACACCGGAAGTGGCGCAAGATTTTATTGATAACTTATTTTTCAGGTCCACCTATTATGATCTTTCCGGTGTGGGTCGCTTGAAAATAAATCAACGCCTGGGCATTAGCAGCGCCGTTAATCTGAACATCTTGCGAAAAGAAGACATCTTGCTTACGGCCAAAGCGTTGATCGAACTTCGAGATACCCAGGGAGTCGTCGATGATATTGATCATTTGGGCAACCGCCGTGTTCGAGCGGTTGGCGAACTTCTTGAAAATCAGTATCGCATCGGGTTGGTTCGCATGGAGCGGGCGATTAAAGAACGAATGAGCCTTCAGGAGGTCGATGCGCTCATGCCCCACGATCTGGTGAATCCCAAGCCTGTTTCTGCAGTCGTTAAAGAGTTTTTTGGCACGAGTCAATTATCCCAGTTTATGGATCAGACCAATCCGCTTTCAGAGACAACTCATAAGCGCAGACTGAGCGCATTAGGGCCCGGAGGCCTTACCCGCGAACGCGCAGGCTTCGAGGTGCGAGATGTCCATCCCTCCCATTATGGACGGATTTGCCCGATTGAGACGCCGGAAGGGCCCAACATCGGTCTGATTGTGTCCCTGAGCACCTATGCCCGGGTAAACGAGTACGGCTTTATTGAGACCCCTTACCGGGTGGTGGATAATGCCAAGGTCTCGGAGGAAGTAAAATTTCTGGATGCCTTTGAAGAAAAAGACCATCCCATCGCCCAGGCCAATGCGCCCATTGACAAAAAAGGAGCCTATGTCAATCCGTTGGTGACCTCGCGGGTTGCCGGTGAGTTTATGATGATCGAACGGCAGGAGATCGATCTGATGGATATTTCGCCGAATCAGCTGGTCAGTATTTCGGCTTCTTTGATTCCCTTTTTGGAAAACGATGATGCCAACCGGGCGCTGATGGGCTCTAACATGCAGCGCCAGGCTGTTCCGTTGCTCATCAACCAGGCGCCTTTAGTGGGCACCGGTATCGAAGGCGTGGTGGCAAGGGATTCCGGGGTGGCTGTGGTCGCCCAAAGGGATGCTGAAGTCGTCGACGTTGATGCGGCTCGGATCGTATTAAAGCATAATCCTGCCAAAGCCGCCTCTGAAAAGGATGTCAGCATTTATAATCTTTCTAAATTCATTCGCTCCAATCAAAACACCTGTTTTAACCATCGCCCCATTGTTCGCAAAGGTGAATTCGTAAAATCCGGCGAGATCATTGCCGATGGCCCGGCCACCGATCAGGGTGAGCTGGCCTTAGGGAAAAACGTTACGGTGGCCTTTATGCCCTGGGGTGGCTATAATTTTGAGGATTCCATCCTGGTGAGCGAGAGACTGGTTCGCGATGGCGTTTACACCTCGGTTCATATTGAAGAATTTGAAGTTGTCGCCCGGGATACCAAGCTTGGAAAAGAGGAAATTACCCGCGATATTCCTAATGTGGGTGAGGAAGCCTTAAAGAACCTGGATGAAAGTGGAATTATCCGTCTGGGAGCCGAGGTGCAACAGGCCGATGTCCTGGTGGGCAAGATTACCCCCAAAGGCGAGACGCAACTCTCGCCTGAAGAGAAACTGCTACGCGCCATTTTCGGGGAAAAAGCCGGTGACGTCAAAGATACGTCGTTGCGGGTGCCTCCCGGGGTTCAGGGAACCGTCATTGATGCCAAGGTGTTTTCAAGACGCGGTATTGATAAAGACGACCGCACCCGTTTGATTGAAGATGAAGAAATTTCTTCTCTTGAAGAAGATCGGGATGATGAACTGTCTGT
>JASFIU010000228.1:0-7243 GCA_050122495.1 Desulfobacterales bacterium
TATTACATCCCACCTGTTAAAATACAACTATCTTATTTTACATAATAATTAATCAGATCGGCCAGAATTCCCAGAATTAACTGTTAAAAATTGACAAAACCGCCTATTTTTATGTAGATTCAAATAAGATCGGACAACAACCACGGAAATAACCCTATTCGTTTTGAGAGGGGCTTATGAAAAAAGGCTCATACATCGCTTAGCGTATCTGCGGGTATGGGCCGTTTTGTTTTAGGATGGAGGAGATACCATGGGGACAACAAAACAAACCTACGAAAAATCATGGTTTGAAAAGCTGGAGCCCGAAGAAATTTCCCGGAGACTTTCCGAGTTACGACAGCTTGATAAAGAAGATGCCTACCGCCTGATTGTTGAGAACGCCTATGAAGGCATTGTTGTAGCCCAGGGCGATAAATTTTGCTTTGTCAATCAACGCATGCTGGAGTTGACCGGCTGCCCCCGCGAAGAGCTGCTGGCAAAAAGTTTTATCGAGATTGTCCACCCCGATGACCGCGCCATGGTCATCGATCTATATACCCGAAGACTGAAAGGCGAAGATGTCCCCAATACTTACACCGCAAGGATTGTTACCAAAGAAGAAGAAGTTAAATGGATTCTGGCCACGTCCATCAGGATAAACTGGAAGGATCAGCCGGCGGTTCTGGCCCTGGCCACTGACATTACCCCGCAGCGGCAGGCCGAGGAGGCGCTTCACGAATCGGAAAAGCGATACCGGAACATCGTCGACAATGCCCAAATTGGTGTCTGCGAGAACGATATTAAAGGTAATATCCTTTATATCAATGACGCCATGGCAAAGATTTTTGAATGGAAATCACCGCAAGAGGCCATCGGCAATAAGATTCAAGACGCCTATAAAAATATCGAAGACCGGGAGGTCTTTTTAAAAACGATTAAGCAGCACGGCTTTGTTAAAGATTTTGAGGTCGAATTTGTCACCAAAACAGGCAAATCCAGGCACGCAATGGCCTCGGCGGTTCTTTACGATGATAAAATATCCGGTACAATTATGGATATTACCGAGCGCAAAAAATCCCAAGAAGCTTTGCACACACTGATAAACGCAACCCATGACATCGCCCTGTTAATCGAACCGGACGGAACCGTTGTGGCCATTAACAAGCGGGCAGCTGAAAAATTCAGAAAGACTCCAGGTGAACTCATCGGCCGATGTATTTGGCCATTTATGCCGCAAGATGTAGCCGAATACAGAAAACAGCGCATAAAAGAAGCGCTGCTCAGCAATCGTTCTGCTCAATTCATCGAACAGCGCCGGGACCAATATTATGTTACGAACCTTTTTCCGATTTCAGACAGCGAGGGCACTGTTAACCACCTTGCGCTTTTTGCCAAAAACATTACCGAACTAAAAACAACCGAGGAGGCTTTGAAGGCGTCCGAAAAGCAATATCGCAATATTGTGGATAACGCCCTTATCGGCGTTTATGAGACCAGTCTGCAAGGAGAAATTCTTTATGTAAATGATGCCATGGCCCGAATTTTTGGATTTGATTCGTCAGCGGATATGATCGGAACCGGTGCAGCTTTCGGATACAATAACAAAAAAGACAGGGAACGCTTTATTGAAAATCTTAAGAAATATGGAAAGGTAGAAAATTTTGAGATCGAGGCGGCTACACCGGCCGGGGAGAAGAAAAACATAATGATCAGTGCCGTACTCGACGGCGATAAAATTTCCGGAATGATAATGGATATTACCGACCGCAAAAGAGCCGAAGAGGCGCTTCACGAAAGTCGGGAAACGCTGGACACCCTGATCAATGCCAGCCATGATGTTGCCCTGCTGGTGGGTATCGATGGGACGGTGCTGACCGTTAACAACAATACGGCGAAAAGTTACGGGGTAAGCCCGCAGGATTTAATCGGTAAAAACGTATATGAATTAATGCCCCCTGATGTCGCTTCCACCAGAAAAAAAATTGCCCGGGCGGTTATCTCTAAAGGCAAACCCATAAAACATATTGAAACTATCAAAGGTCGCATAAAAGATGTCAATGTGAATCCGGTGCTGGACGATCACGGCCATGTTCAAAGTCTGGCCATTTTCTCAAAAGATGTCACTGAAAGTAAAAAGGCCGAAGCGACCCTAAAAAAAGCAAGCCAACTGCTTGAATACCGGGTTGCGGAGCGTACCCAGGAATTAGAACGTAAGACCTTAGAACTCCAGGAGCTTAATACCGCTCTGAAAGTCCTGCTGCAAAAGCGCGATGAAGACCGCAAAGATCTGGAAGAAAGGTTGTTGAGCAACGTAAAGGAACTGGCCCTACCCTACCTGCAAAAGATAAAAAGAAAAATAAAAGACGATAACTTGAAGTCCTATTTAAATATTCTGGAATCCAATCTAAACAATATCATTTCACCATTTACCCAAAGGCTATCCGCAAAATATCTTGATTTAACCCCGGCCGAAATCGAGATCGCCGATCTGGTCAAACACGGCAAAAGCACAAAGGACATCGCAAACCTGCTGAATATTTCCGGAAAAACCGTTGAAACCCACCGAATGAATATCCGCAAAAAGCTGGGCATCACCAACAAAAAGGCGAATCTGAGGACTTACTTACTCTCCATCCAGGAATAATATTTTAAATGGCCAGGGACCCGTCTTTGCACCCTCCGTAGTCCCGCCGAGGCGGGACGGAGGACGGGCGCTCTAACGAGCTTCCGTCTTCGTCAAGACTACGCCGGACATGTCGCCGCGGCAGGCCCGTCTCAGGATAAACTTTGCCAGGCATGCCATTCATGGTTCCGGGCGGATTGGGCGTTTGGCGGAATTTTGCACACCCATCATGATTTTTTACTAGAAGTGGTTTCAAAATTCCAGATCAGGTTCAAGGACAAGGCGTCAAGCCGATCGAGAAAGCGCAGCATACATGGGTATGTGAGCATTTATCGGAGGCTTGCAACGCAGGCCTTGGGCCTTAGATGGGGTTTTGAAACCATTTCTAATAAACCTTCTTGAGCCATTCTCTTGACTTCAAAAGAGCTATCTTGATATATAATATTGATATCTTTGCAATAATACGAATCAAAGGTGGTTATGGATTGAATCCAGTAAACCCATTTTCTTAAAAAGAGATGGGGTTTTTACGTGATTAACGGAGGAATGGGCATGGAAATCGCAATCGTATTTTACATTATCCTGGCCGGTGTTGTTATTTATGTTGCGGGACAGATCATCGTAAAGATTGTAATCGACCCTGTGCAGGAGCTCAAGCGTGTCATCGCCGATATTGCGTTTAAACTCATTCATTATTCGCATGTCTATCGAATTGCACCTTCCGGGGAAGAAGAAGCGTTCGGAGAACAAGGACAAAAAAGTGTTGATCCGGAGAAATTGGAACTGGCTGCAAACGAATACCGTAAATTGGCATCCATGTTAAATGCCGGCTATCGCCTGGTACCGTTTTACGCTATTGCCAGGCTGCTGTTTTTTCTACCCAAGGAATCAGATATTATTGATGCCAGAAATGAATTGATAGAGATGTCGGAGGAAATTTTTACCGCCCCGAAATCATTTGTTATTTCCGAACGCCGTAAAAGTATTGAAAGAAAGCTAAAAGTATTATAAAAAATCGATCTTTTTGTAATTACCAGACCTCTGCTGCCGTCAACCATGAAATCCAGTAATCAAATACCCCTTTTATTACCTTTAGTGCTGTGTCTCTATTTAATGACCGCAGGATGTGCTGCCGTTGTAGTGGGAGCCGGTGCCGGCGCCGGTACGCTGGCCTATTTTGAAGGGGAATTGAAAAAGACTTATGAAGCCGATTATAATAAAACCATTAAGGCCTGCTCGGATGCGCTAAAAAATTTAAAAATACCGGTAACCGAACAACCCTCCGATGCATTACAGACAATATATAAAGCCAGGCGGCCGGATGGCACACCGGTTACCGTAAAAGCTGTCAAACTAGATGACCAATTTACCGAAGTTTCCGTGCGTACCGGCATTGTCGGAGTATGGGACAAAAATGTATCAATGCATATTCATGAAAGCATTAACCGGGAAATAAATCGAGCACAAAAACCAACACCTGTAATCTCTGAGCATACATTGCCCGAAGAGAAGGCACCCCACCAGAATAATACACCGGACACACCGGAAGAGGCCGGTGTCATGGAGGCGCGGCAATCATCGAACCAAAAAGAGTTTGAATCCGCAAGCCAAAACAAGATTCAGGCGAAATCTTTAGATGGATTCCCGTTTGCCGAGCGTAAAGTTACCATCCATTTTAAGCACAACACCAATGAAATACCCGTTGAAGCTTATCTTATATTGAACCGGATCGCCATGTTCATGGTCCGCAATTCAGAAGCACGAATTAAAATTAAAGGCTACACGGACTCTTTCGGCGCCTACAGCTACAACATTATGATTTCCGAGCAGAGAGCAAACACGATAAAGAACTATCTCATCGCCAAAGGTGTTACACCAAGCAGCATGACTGCTTTGGGCCTTGGACCCCAGGATTTTGTTGCCGGTAATGATTCAGAGGAAGGAAGGCGTTTAAATCGCCGCGTTGAAATTGAGTATTATTCCAAAGAATGAGAAGTTTAAAAGGGACCGCAGATTTTTTCGATAAGCTCAAAATCGGATAAGTGAAATATTTATCCGCAGATTCCGCAGATTAACACAGATTAAAATCAAGTTAAAAGCATATTGGATTTAAAGCTGAAGGGGGGAAATCTTCACCACAGAGTGCACAGAGATCACAGAGAAAAAAATTTATCCGCAGACCCGTCTTCGCTATAGCTACGCTGCGGCACGTTAACACAGATTAACGTAGATTAAACTAATTAATTTGCGGCGGAGATGAGGGCATCTTTTATCAGGCCTTTTGACCTGCGGCGGTAGCCGTAGATCGATCTTAAGAAATCTGTGCATTCATTGCAGAATTTAAGACCGCGGCCATCGACGATGGCGCGAACATAGCCGCGATAGCCGAATTTATTGAACTCGCCCCTGCTCATGGGGCACAGGTATCCATCCGTGGCCGGTTTAAAGGAAGCGTGGTCGGTCAAGCCGAGATTATGCCCGACTTCGTGAAGGGCCACTTTGGTGGTGCGGTCGATAAACAGGTCAATTTCTTTGTCGGAAACCATGTTGCGCGGGGTCAGCTTCTTGGTGGAAACTACGGCCACATCATTTTTAGGGTTTTTTCCGCCAATGATCGAATTATAAAATTCGTCTTCATCGTCTACCTTCAAATCAGCATCCGTGATCCCCAGGGTATTCCCGTAATATTCCTCACCGAGAATCAGAGTTAAAAGCTGGGCATCGATACTCTCGACAACCGGCGATTCATGATGCGACAGGCTGATTTCCCCGATGATGCCCCGGAAGGATTCCAGTAGGCCGTTACCAATCTCTTTGAGGCTGCTGTAGGTAATGTAGCTTCCGACTCGAACCAGATTTAATTTCGAAATATTTTTAAGCATGACTGTCTTTTCCCATCAGTTCAGGAAGTGTCCGAATATATAAATAGCACATGATTATAACTATTTATAGACTAAAAATAATGCAAAATTCACGCCATTTTCAACGAAAATACCGTAAATGACCCCTTACAGGTGTTAGTTTAGGCGTCCATATCTGTCGGGATGGAGTTTGGCCTCCTTACATAACAGGTGATCTGGGAGATCCTCTGATACTTTATTAACCGCAGACACACGCAGACGAGCGCAGATTTTGATTTTTTAATTAGCCACAGACCCACACGGACTCACACAGACAGCTTTCTTTTCCCCCGACGACGCTGTCGGGGGAAAAACTGCATGCCCTCCGGGCAAACAGTTTTTATATCATTTCAAAAGGCAGTTAGAAGCTATAATATAGACATCATCTGCGTAATCCTAAAAGGTTGGAAATTTATTTAATCGCAACGCGATTGACATGTTTTGGCCGAGCAGGCCGCTCGGCCAAAGGTTTGTGTGGGTCTGTGGCTAATTAAATTGTCTGCGGTTAATCAGAACTCAGGCGGGTTTTCTTTTTTTGCATTTGCTTTTTTTTGCGATGGGCAGGTAAATGTAAAATGTGGTTCCCCGTCCCTTGCGGGACTCCACGTTGATATAGCCTTCGTGGCTTTTTACAATTCCATAAACCGATGCAAGTCCAAGGCCGGTGCCCCTGCCGGTTCTTTTGGTCGTAAAAAAAGGATCAAAAATTCGCTGCTGGGTCTGTTTGTCCATTCCGACGCCTTTATCGGTAATGGTTATGCGGACATATTTACCCGATTTGGGCTGATAAAGTTTGCTTTTGATATCGGTGTGAGTCACGTTACGGGTTTTTAAGGTAATATCACCGTCACCGGCCATGGCGTCGACGGCATTGATGTATAAATTCAACAGCATCTGCTCCATCTGGCCCTGATCCGCCTCGATTTCATGCGGCCGCTGGGTGAGCTCATAATGAAATTTAATTTCCCCTTTCATTTTAGCAAAGGTTTGGGATGTATTTTCAATGATTTCGTTGATGTTTAGCACCGCGGCCTGATATCGCCCTTTGCGGGCATAGCCGATAAGCTGGCTTGTCAATTCAGCGCCTTCTTGAATTTGTTCTTCAATTTTTTTCAAAGACTCATAATGCGGATGGCTGGATTCGATATCAAAAAGCAGCAATGAGGTGTGACCCTGGATGCCCATCATGAGGTTGTTAAAGGCGTGCGCAGTCCCCCCTGCCAGGGTGCCGATGGCTTCCAATTTAGCGGCAAATTCTAATTGGGCATCCAGCTTCTTTTTCCGGGTTATATTGCGGACAAAATTTAAGGTGGCCGGTTTCCCTTCCCAGATGACCCGCACGGTGGTGTCCTCGATCCATATTTCTTTGCCCGTTTTGCTAACAATCCTGAAAGAATAGATGTCGGGTGCTTTTTGGCCTTTAAGTTTCTTTTTATATCTGGAAACAACTCTTTCCCTGTCTTCCGGGTGGACGATCTCGAGGACCGGAAGTGTTTTGAGCTCCTCGTTGGTATAGCCCAGTACACCTCGCGTTTTGCGGTTGGCAAATTTTATAACACCATCCTGGATGATAAAGATGGCTTCGCCGGCTTTTTCAAATACAAGTTTGTATTTCTCTCCCAACGCCTGAAGATCTTCCTGTATCTGGATCTGCTTCTCGATATCGGCTTCGAGCTTTTTGACCCTGGCTTCTAATTCTTCGTAAGTTGGTTTCGAGGAAGGCTTTGCGGTCCGGAGCGCT
>JASFIU010000229.1:0-7229 GCA_050122495.1 Desulfobacterales bacterium
TTGGAAGCGGTTTGGACCAAGCTCGGCGAAACCAATTATGCGCCTTACATCCCCACTTTAATCGCCAGAAAACCTGAAATTATTTATACCAATCTCTGGGGGGGTGGACTGAGCAGTTTTATTAAACAGGCTAAACCCTATGGGCTTTTCAAAAATGCCAGTATTACCTCATTGTATGATCTGGACCTGCTGCGGGCCACCGGTATGGATATGCCGGAAGGATTGCTGGGCTACTCCCGCTGTCCATTTTATGCCGTTAACACCCAAGAGATGGAAGCATTTTCTGCCAAGTATAATGCCAAATACAATGAATGGCCGTCTGATTGGGCCTGTATGGCTTACGATGGACTTATAGCCTTGACCGCAGCAATCGAAAAGGCCGGCAGCATCGATTCCGATTCGGTGTCAAAGGCCCTTGGCGGCTTGAAGTTTAATTCTTTGAGGGGTCCCCGTTTCATCCGGGCCGAGGATCATATGGCCAATATGGGGCTCTATGTGGGCTATACCGCCAAGAATCCCAAATATAAGGGTTTTTTGGTCCTAAAAGATGTGGTCGAGGTGCCGGCTGAGAAGGTCTGGCTGTCCGTGGATGAGGTTAAAAAATTGCAGCCGAAGTAATTGAATAAATTAGGGATTCGTTTCTTGGGCCTGCGATATCCAAGAAACGAATCCCGTTTTGAAGATTTTCCGGGCAAAACTCGATACGAAATAACACAGGTGACACATGACCATTGAATTCTTTTTGTTTATTATGATTAACGGCCTCAGCCAGGGGATGGTTCTTTTCATTGTGGCCTCCGGTCTTTCGCTGGTTTTTGGGGTATTACGGGTGATTAATTTTGCGCATGGGTCCTTATATATGATCGGTGCTTTTCTGGCTTTTTCACTGAGCACACTTTTGCCGACCGGCTCCATGATGTCTTTTCTCCTGTTAATGCTTCTGGTTCCACCGGCAATTGCGCTGATCGGTCTGGGTCTGGAAATTCCCCTTTTTCGCCGGATCTATGAAAAGGAACATTTGTTGCAGCTTTTGCTTACCTATGCGGTGTTGCTGATTTTAGATGATGCCTGCCGCTTGATCTGGGGCGGCGATATCCGCAATGTGGCCCGCCCCGAACTCCTGGCCGGATCGATTGAATTCCGTGGCATGTTTTTACCCACGTATAATGTTTTTATCCTGATTATAGGACCGATTATTGCCATTGGCCTGTGGTTTTTGCTTTATCGCACCCGGGCTGGGAATCTGATCCGGTCGGCGGTTTCGCACCCGGAGATGGTGGGTGCGCTGGGCGTTAATGTCTCGCGGGTGATGACCGGTACCTTTATGTTAGGGTGCTGGCTGGCCGGGCTCGGCGGGGTCCTGATGTCTGCGCTTGCCAATATTGACCTGGGTATCGGTATGGAGAAGATCATCGAATGTTTTGCAGTGGTGGTTATCGGCGGTTTAGGGAGTATCGGCGGTGCCCTGCTGGCATCATTGATTCTGGGCGTCGGGGTCTCGCTCATCCAGCTGCCGCTCAGCCGGGCCGCCATTGTTTTTCCCTATTTTGCAATGGCGCTGATTCTGATTATCAGACCCTGGGGACTGTTTGGTAAACCCGAACGTTAATTTTAAAAATGAGAAGGCTTTGATGAACAAAACTCAGCAAGCAAAAACAAATTGGATCATCGGCGCTGCATTTATCCTGGCGTTATTCATTCTCCCATACGTCCTGGCGCGTTTCGGTAAAACCGGAGAATTCTGGATTTGGGTTTCCACTGAAATGATTATCATGGCGCTGTTTGCGACCAGTCTTAATTTGGTCCTTGGATTTGGGGGTATGGTTAGTTTTGGTCATGCAGCCTTTTTTGGTGTGGGTGCTTATACGGTGGCGCTTTTGATGAAAAAAGCCGGGATTAACTTGTTTGTCGCCTTGATCGCAGCACCGTGCCTGGCGGCTGTAGCCGCCGCCATCATCGGATGGTTTTGTGTTCGCCTGATCGGTCTCTATTTTGCGATTCTGACGCTGGCCTTTGGCCAATTGCTTTATATGATTGTTTTCCAATGGTACACCTTTACCGGTGGTGATGATGGCATTCACGGTATTCCCAAACCGGATTTTTTAGGCCCCATCAATTATTACCTGTTGTGTCTGATCATTTTTCTTATTTGCTTTTTCGTGATGCGGATGATCATAAATTCCTCCTTCGGTTTGTCCATCAGGATCATTCGCGAAAACATGGATCGGGCCAAATTTATTGGCATCAATGTTAGACGCTTTCAACTGATCAACTTCATTGTTGCCGGGTTTTTTGCGGGTGTCGCCGGCGGGCTGTTTACCGAGCTGAACCGATTTGCGCAGACGGAGTTTTTACATTGGAGTCGCTCCGGCGATGCCATCTTCGCCTGCCTGGTGGGCGGGATGTATTCTATTATTGGACCGACAATTGGCTCCACGGTTTTGATATTTCTTCACATTATTCTACAGCAGCTTCACCAGAGCCTGGTTGAAATCTGGGCCTTGATTCTGGGATTTATTTTGCTCAGTGTGGTACTGTTTGCACCGGAAGGACTCGTCGGCCTTTTCCAAAAATTAATAAAAAAGTCAGAATCGTAATGGTTAACCCATAGGAAACGGTGATATGGCGCACAACATTCTTAAATTAGAAAATATAGTCAAATCATTTAATGGCAATACGGTCATCAGCAACGTCTCGCTTGCCATTCCTGAAGGAGAACTGAGCGCGATCATCGGACCGAATGGCGCCGGCAAGACCACGCTTTTTAATTTAATTACCGGTTATCACTTACCCAACAGCGGTGGCGTTTATTTTGAAGATAAACAGATTGACGGGATGCAGCCGTTTGATATCGTTCGTTTGGGCATTGCGAGGGCATTTCAAATAACCAATATTTTCCCCAAGCTTTCTGTTCTTGAAAATATCGTCGCCACCGTCATCACCCATCAGAAGGGCAACCTGAATTTCTTTACGCCCACACGCAACCTCAAAAGCGTCTATGATCGTGCCCATCAAATCCTGGAAGACGTGGGTCTGGCCGATAGGGCCGATCGGCAAAGTGGAACCCTGGCCCACGGCAATCAGAAGATTTTAGACATTGCGGTTGCCCTGGCGATGGAGCCCAAACTATTGCTGCTGGATGAACCGACTGCCGGTATGAGTCCGGAAGAGCGCTGGCAGACCGTCGAACTGATTCAAAAGCTTTGGAAGCAATTAAACATCACCATGGTCTTCATCGAGCATGACATGGATATTGTCTTCGGGATATCCCAAAAAGTGAGGGTGCTTTGTTACGGCACCATGCTGGCGGAGGGAACTCCGGAAGAAATATCCAAAAACGAAAAAGTCATTGAGGCCTACCTGGGAGAAGAAGTAGACTAATGGAACTCACCGTTGAAAACATTAACACATTTTATGGTTTGAGCCACATTCTTTTCGATGTTTCACTTTCAGTTGAAAAAGGAGAGGTTGTTGTCTTGCTGGGGCGCAATGGGGCCGGTAAGACCACGACCATGCTCAGCATCATGGGTCTGAACCCACCCAAGTCCGGAAAAGTGGCTTATCGCGGGGAAGATATCACTGGGCTTGCCGCTTACAAGATTGCCCGCATGGGCATTGGTTTTGTGCCCGAAGACCGGCGAATTTTTCCGGATTTAACCGTTGCCGGCAACCTGGATGTTGGGCTGCAATCATCCAAGGGCAAATCCAGAAAATGGACCCTCGATCGTATTTATCAGTTGTTTCCTGTCTTAAAAGATTTTTCTAACCGTCAGGGCGGCACCTTGAGCGGGGGCGAGCAACAGATGTTAACGATTGCACGTTCCTTGATGGGGGATCCCGATTTTCTATTGCTTGACGAACCGTCTGAGGGTCTGGCACCGATTATTGTAAAGGCACTGGGCGAATTTATTGAGGTGATTAAAAAGGAAGGGATGACGGTGCTGCTCTCGGAACAGAATACCAAATTCGCTCTGAAACATGCGGATCGCGCTTATATTGTCGACAACGGCGCGATTAAATTCGAAGGCAGTATATCCGAGCTCGAACAGAACGAAGAAATCAAAAAGCGTTATCTGGCGGTGTAAAGCATATCTCTTTCCTCCTGAGACAATGTGTTCCTGCCCCACAGGTTAAAATAGGGAGGTGAACCTATGGGTTCAGCACGTTTACTGCAAGATAAAACCATCCTGATTGTCGATGACGAACCGGACGTTTTAGATACGATTGCCGAGCTGCTTGATATGTGCCGGGTTTATAAGGCCAAAGATTATGATACGGCGCTTCAGCTGCTGGCCAGTTATACGTTTGATATCGTCATCCTCGACATTATGGGCGTCAATGGGTTTGAGCTACTTAAAAATTCCGTATCCAGGGGGTTCCCAGCCGTAATGCTGACTGCCCATGCCCTGACACCGGAGGCGCTGAAAAAATCGATCAAACTCGGTGCCGTGTCCTTCCTGCCCAAAGAAAAGATGCCGGAAATTGAATCTTACCTGGAAGACGTTGTTCTGGGTGGCGGCAAATCAGTCTGGGAAAAACTGTTTGATAAACTGGGTTCTTTTTTTAACCAACGCTTTGGGCCGGATTGGAAAGAACGCGATGCTTTTTTTAGAGAGCTCGAAAGTGAATTGAAACCAAGTCCAAAAGAATCATCCTAAGCGATACACACGAATGTACCCAACTGAAAGGAGGCAGGCAAATGAAATGCAAGTCTATATCCATAGTTTTCGCGGTGTTGGCCCTGTTGCTGGTTTCATTACCAGCCGTGGCTGCAGAGCCGATCAAGATTGCCAATATCGAGGCCTTAAGCGGCGGCTTGGAACAATTCGGCAATCAGAGCAAAGTTGGTTTTCAACTGGGGATGGAGTATTATACCAAAGGGTCCATGGAACTTTTAGGCCGTCCGATCGAGATCATTGTAAAAGATGCCCAGGGCAAACCGGCGGTCGGCAAACAATTGCTGACCGAAGCTTATAAGGACGACAAAGTAGACCTTGTCGTGGGCCCCACATCCTCTGCGGTGGCCATGGCCATGCTGCCGGTGCCGCTGGAATTCAAGAAAGTGTTGGTAGCCGAGCCCGCAGTTTCCGATGCCATCACCGGTAAAGACAGCAACCGCTATGTTTTCAAAACCTCGCGCAATTCATCCCACGATGCCATCGGCAATGCACTGGTAGCTGCCCGACCGGGCGCTCACGTTGCCACGGTTGCCCAGGATTACACCTTTGGCCGAACATTTGTGGAGAAGTATAAAAAAGCCTGTGAGTCCAGAGGCGCCAAGGTCGTTATCGAGGAGTTCCTGCCCATGAAAACGGTCGATTTTACGGCTTCGGCCCAACGGATCATCAAGGCCATGAAAGATTTAAAAGGGGAGAAATACCTATTCCTCAACTGGGCCGGCAAGGGCAGCCCGTTAAATAAATTTCATCAAATGAAGCTGGATGAAAAATATGGTATCAGGCTGACCACCGGCGGCAACATTATACCGGTTCTAAAAGCCTATAAAGCCTTTCCGGGGATGGAAGGTTCTGCCTATTACTATCACGGGCTAATCAAGAACAACGAGATGAATGACTGGTTGATCGCCGAGCACAAAAAGCGTTTTAAAGGCATGCCGCCGGATTTTTTTCACTGTGGTGGATTCGCTGCCGCCATTTTTGTGGCTAAGGCTATCGAAAAGGCCGGTTCTACCGATACCGAGAAGTTAATCGCCGCCATGGAAGGGCTGGAATGGATGACACCCAAGGGCAAAATGATCATGCGCAAGGAAGACCACCAGGCACTACAGCAACAATTCCATTTTAAGCTCAGGGTGGATCCGAATGTTGCCTGGGCCATTCCCGAACTGGTCAAAGTGCAAACGATCAAAGATTTGAATATCCCGCTCACCCGTTAGGATGCATGTGTCGGGGAGTCCGCCTGTTGGACTCCCCTTTATTTAACTGTATTGTTTTGTAATCCTTATTCTGATTGTTTTGTTTTATCCACAGATCCCATTTGAACTATGAACAAAGCACCGGTCATCGCGACCCAGGATTTAACCATCCGTTTCGGCGGCAACATCGCCGTTAACAGGGTCAGCCTCCAATTTGAAGAATTCCGGCTCAAGTCCATTATCGGTCCCAACGGCGCCGGGAAAACCACCCTGTTCAATCTCATTAGCGGTCAGTACCAACCGACCTCCGGACAGGTTTACTTCAAAGGTGAGGACATCAGTGGCCTGGATCCGG
The DNA here is from genome assembly GCA_050122495.1 of Desulfobacterales bacterium. GTDB lineage: Bacteria > Desulfobacterota > Desulfobacteria > Desulfobacterales > JAHEIW01 > JAHEIW01. Next base: position 6,231 of record JASFIU010000229.1, read on the forward strand.
CCAGCCGAACCAAACTGGGTATCGGCCGTTCCTTTCAGCTGACCAATATCTTCCCAGCTTTGAGTGTGCTGGAAAACGTGCGCCTGGCGTTGCAGGCCAAAGCCGAAATTGGACTGGTCTTTTGGCGGCACTGGCGGTCATACACTGAATTGGAAGATCGGGCATACGAGTTGTTAAAACAGGTCTTGTTAGATGACCGCTGGGCACATCCGGCCAGCACCCTGACTCACGGTGAGCAGCGTAAGCTGGAGATTGCCATTCTTCTGGGACTGGACCCGGCAGTATTGCTGCTGGACGAGCCCACTGCCGGCATGAGCATTGAAGAAGTGCCGGCTATTTTAGAAATTATCCAGAAAATAAAGTCGGCACGCGATCGCACCATTCTGCTCGTCGAGCATAAATTCGATATGATCATGAGCCTATCGGATTCAATTGCCGTACTCAAAGAGGGTCGCCTTATCTGCGACGACACACCGGAGGCCGTGGCCAATAATGAAGAGGTCCAGGCGGCTTACCTTGGGGGAGGTGTGAAACATGACTGAACACATCCTATCCCTCAAAGAAGTTCACACGTTTATTGCCCAACATCACATTTTGCAAGGGGTTTCGTTTGACGTAACCGCCGGTTGTTCTACAGTCCTTCTGGGGCGCAATGGGGCCGGAAAATCGAGCACGTTGCGCGCCATTATGGGTCTCAACCCGATCACATCCGGCCGGATTGCCTTGAACGGCCATCCCATCGAAGGGCGCCCACCCTATGACATTGCGCGTTTGGGAATCGGATTTGTCGCAGAAGACCGGGCCGTATTTTACAATCTGACGGTCGAAGAAAACATGCGTCTTTCCATGCTGGAGGAAAATAAGCAAACGTGGGCGCAGGTGGAGATGATTTTTGAGCTCTTTCCGGATCTGAAGAAGCTCTGGCGGTGTAACGCCGGACTCCTGTCGGGCGGGCAAAAGCAGATGCTGGCCATCGCACGCGCCTTCGTCAATGACCAT
>JASFIU010000230.1:0-7208 GCA_050122495.1 Desulfobacterales bacterium
CGGAAGCTGATTTTTCGTTCTAACGCGCTGAAACTCTTCCCCCGCCTTCAGAGGTTAGCTGAGAGTTGAGGCAGGGGTGATGGAATTGGGTATGAATATGGTTATTGCTCCAGCCAATCTCAGCTTGGACTCATTTGCAGATATCCAGCTATGGTATCTGCAAATAAATTGCCCACTCAAAATTACCGATACTGTAAACGTATCACAAATCAGCGGGTTGTCAGATCAACTTATATCTTGCATTGAAAAATGAAAGATTGAATCTTGGTCATTGCACATTAATCTTCCTGACACTTGCCCCCATTGCTGACATTTATTGCCGCTCTCGATGACAATATTTGTAACTTCCTATTGGTAAAAAATTTGCCTGAGATTTATATAACTGTAATTATTTAAAAAAATCGTCCTGGCTCTGATGGTATGGATTTTGCTCGATTTTAAAGAATTATTTCATCATCGGGGGGAATTATGAATCGTAAAAGAGCTCTGGGGATTTGTCTAATATTTCTGATAGTTGTCTTCATTTTTATTCAGCCGGCCTATGCCGGTCCCGGCGGCCAGATCGCTAAAGTCCTTGCCAAGACTTTCTGGGGGAAAATGTTTTTGGGTCTGTTGACATTTATCCTGCTGCCGGTCGGCATTTATCTATACATCAAGCAGAAACTGGCGGAACGGCGGGCTCATAAAGATTTGCGGTATATGGCGCAGCATGATCCGAATTTCGAATGGTTGCGGGCAAAAGCGCGTATTCTGGACTGCTTTTACTGGATCCACAGTGCCTGGCAAGAGGAGGATGTATCCAAAGTCTGTGAATATATGACCGACTGGTACTGGCAAAACCGGCAACTGGTCGATCTGGATAGATGGCACCGGAAAGGTCTGCGCAATGTCTGTGCAGTCAAAAAGATCCGGGCGATCCGTCCGCTGCTTTTCATTCACCGCAACGATGATGCTGCCCATGAGGGCTCCCTGATGGTGGTGTCCATAACCGCCAATATGCAGGATTACCTGGTTCATCGTGAAACCGACAAATTGGTCGAGGGCGACCGGAAATTTAAGGATCACGAAACCATCTGGACCTTTACCCTGGTCGAGGGCCAATGGCGGGTGTCTAACATTGAAGCGGCCGGGTGTGAATTTGACTATATCTTTCAGGTTAAAAACGTGCCCAGGATTGAAGAAACGGTGATGGATCATCCTGGGAATCCGATAAAAATCGATGGCGAGCAAATAAATACGGAAAACTGGGGCACCACCTCCGCCGAGCCGCTTTAAGGAAAAACGGCTCATTTAGATGTGTTAACTTTAGCGTTTGCCGCTTTTCGCTATTCTTAGCGGCGCTAAATTAACGATCTGACCATTTTCGTTTACCTCAATTGTGGCTGCACTAATGGCGGAATACCACACACCGACATTTCTGCCGGAATGATCTAAAATGGTAAATCCCGAGGGCGTAATGTTTCTGCCCGAGCCCTGGAGGGAAACCCGATCGATCAATGTGCGGAAATCTTGCGATTGGGTATCGATTTCCACCCACAGCTTTGAATTCAGGCGGAAGATTTTATTTACTCCAGCGATGACAAAAGGGTTGCTAAACGTACCCCGGTAGTAATAGGTGTGGTCCGGCATAATCTGATATGTTTCAAAAGCGCGTGTAATGTCAGGACTTGATTCCAGCTTTCCATAATTTGACATGGCACAGCCACTAAGGGTGGACAAAGCCATGCAAAACAAAATGATGCCGCCTGGCAAACTACCGATTTTTATTTTTAATCCAATCATTTCAGTGACCCTCCTGAGTTATAAAATCAAAGCGTGAGAATAACCAGACCGGATGCCCTATTTAGATATCATAGTTGATAGTGCCCCTGTCAAGTAATCCGAATTCCATTTTTATTAAAAAGAGTTGACAGTTTTATAGAATTGCAAAAGCTGGAAACCGTTAGCATTTAATAATAAAAAAAAAACTTGACAAATAATTCTATTGTTTTATAATTCGATATATGTCGAACAATAAACTTGATAAATATGCCGGGATTTTTAAGGCGTTGTCCAACCCAAACCGATTAAAGATATTTATTAGCCTGGCGACCTGCTGCAAGCCCGGAACCATCGGGATTATCGACTCCAGCAATACAGCCTGTGTAGGGGATATCGGTAAGGATTTAGACATCGTTCCGTCCACAGTATCGCATCATATCAAAGAGTTACGTCGAGCGGGATTAATTAAAACCCACCGTAATGGACAGAACATCGAATGCTGGGTGGATCCAGAGATTTTGGAAGAATTGAAGTATTTTTTTTCTTTCTAGTGTGGCCGGCGCATTTTTTTTGCGCAGATAATTCGATAATTGTCGAAATATTAAATAGAAGAAAGGTAAAAATATGGAAACAAAAAAATCAGATGAAATTCGTCAGGCGGTCCGTGGCCGATATGGCGAGATTGCCAAACAGAAAGCATCAGGATGCGGTTGCAACGCGCGTTCATCCTGCTGCGGCAGTACGCCGGTATCTATTGAAAAAATGTCTGAGGCTTTCGGCTACACCAAAGAGCAGCTGGACAGCGTGCCAGAAGGCGCAAACATGGGGCTGGGCTGCGGCAATCCCCAGGCGATTGCTTCTTTGAAGGAAGGCGAGACGGTTTTAGACCTGGGCAGCGGCGGCGGTTTCGATTGTTTTCTGGCAGCAAAATCGGTGGGTGAATCCGGGCGGGTCATCGGCGTGGACATGACCGTCGATATGGTCAGTAAGGCCCGCAAAAATGCCCAAAAACTTGGCGCTAAAAATGTTGAGTTCAGGCTGGGAGAGATCGAACACCTGCCGGTAGCCGATGCCAGCGTGGATGTGATTATTTCAAATTGTGTCATCAACCTGTCGCCGGAGAAAATTGATGTATTTCGAGAAGCCTGGCGTGTGTTGAAGCCCGGCGGCCGTCTGGCGATTTTAGACGTGGTGGCACTTCAGGCGCTGCCCCCTGAAATTAAAAATGATATATCCCTGATATCCGGATGTGTGGGGGGCACCGAGAAAATTGAAGTTATCGAAAAGGCACTTCAGGACGCCGGTTTCCAGGATATCAAAATAAATCCCAAGGAGGAGAGCCGTGAAAGCATCCGTGAGTGGTTTCCGGGGCGGAATTTGGAAGACTATGTGACATCGGCGACGATCGAGGCGAAGAAGCCTTTTTGAAAATCTCACGCAAAGACACAAAGGTTTTCATTAAAAGTTGGAGTGTTGGAGTACCGGAGTGATGGAGTAATGGAAAGAAAAGGAGAAAAAGAATTGAATACCGAAACCGATATACGGGAGATTGTGCTGCCGGATGGAGATGAGTGGATTTTAAGGGTCAAGGAAAAGGCATTTGAAAATATGAAACGGCATGACGGCTGCGCTCAGGTGATCGTGGATGCATTTATGCAAGAATGGGGAATACGCGATCCATGGGTGACGCGGTCTGCCACTGCATTTTTGGGCGGCATGCTGTCTTCCTACACCTGCGGTGTCCATGTAGCGGGATTGATGGTTCTTGGGTTGCTGATCGGCAGGGAAAATATCGAAGAAGGCCTTGATGGGGTTTTCCCCATTGCAATGCCGGGGCAGGAACTCATCCGGCGACTCAATGCCAAGATCGGCAGCCATTCATGCAAAGAGCTGACCGGCGTGGACTTTACGGATCTTCATGCGGCCTTGGAATTTCATGCCTCCAAAGAACATGAAAAATGTTTTGACCGGGTAGGCGACGGTGCCGCCGAAATCGCGTTATTCATAAAAGAGTTAAACGACAAAGGCGAATTGTTTCGATCAAATAATTCTTAACTGGAGTAAAGGAGAAATGGAGTATTGGAGTAATGAGTAAAAGAAACTCATCTGGTCATCTAATTTCAAGTATTACAACACTCCAACACTCCAGTACTCCAGCACTCCAATCATTTATTGGAGGTTTTTATGAAACCCTTCTACAAAGGACTCGACACTGAAACTCAATTACTGGTGGCCCTGGGATCCGCCGTAGCATCCGGCTGCATACCCTGTCTTGAGAGCATTACCGGGCTAGCGCGTGCCGAACGGATCGATGAAAAAAAGATGCGGGCTGCCGCCATCATCGGCCAGTTTGTCAAGGACCAGCCCGCCAATAACATGAAGTCCACCGCCGACGAACTTCTAGGTACCCATCTTCAATCGGCAGCTGCCCAGGTCAGCTGTCCGATGGAATCGGATGAGGCACCGAAAGCAGTTGATTCTAATAAGTCCGTAAAGGCATGTGGGTGTTCATAACCGTGAGCAAAAGAGAATTGTCACGCGGATTTTATTAACTTGAGGCAATTCTGCTAAGCCTCACGGATCTTGGCCAATTCCTCACTGATTTTATCCGGCTCGATCGGGGTTTTCAGGCGTTCGAAGATCTCCAGGGCCTTTGTTAGATACTCCCGAGCCTGGGCGATTTCACCTTGCTGCTTGTGGAGCCGGCCATAGCCTGCGTAGGACATCGCTAAATTGTTTTCGGCTTTAATCTCTTGAAAAATGGTGATGCTTTTCTCGAAGTGGGATGTCGCCTGGGTCGGGTTGGTTTTCAGGATGATCTCGCCCAGGAGATGCTGAGCAAATCCGGTATAATATCTGAACCCACAGCGCTCTGCCATTTCCAGGCCTTCTTCGAGAGTCTGCTTCGCTTGTTCATCCTCCCCGGCCAGCCAGTAGCCTTCGCCCAAAAAGCAGGCCAGCGGGATTTCACTATTAATGAACCGTCCAGCTCTAAAAACCGGTAACACCAAAGTCAGAAGATCAATTCCTCTCGTTGTATCTCCAGATCGGCACCAGGCCCATCCAAGGCTTCTCTGCGCCCATGCTTTTTCGGCCGGTGTCGGCGCTTTTTCGACAGCCAGTTCACCATATTCGACAGCCCGGGTCAGGTCACCTTTCCAGGTATAAACCATCGAGAGATTCCAGGCGACAAAAGAAATCAGGCTGTTGTCTGAAAACTCCTGGGCTGCGCTCAGCGCCCTTTGTGCTTCTTGCACAGCCTCATCCCAGCGACCGAGGCATGCATAAGCCCTTGCGGCTGCGGATAACGCATACGTATGAAAACGAAGGTTAAACTGCTGCTTCATCGTGCGAAGCACGTCTTCTTTTAAGGAGAGGACGAGGTCGTAGTCACCGGTATCTAAATGGCAAAATTGCCAGAACACATACGCATACGCAGCCTCTTCGACATTTCCGGATGCTTCAGCAAGTTCTGCTGCCTTGGTCAGAGTTTGGATGCCCTGATCATAGTTGCCGAACGAATACCCGCAATGTCCCAGGCGCGCATAGAACGCCCCCAGAAGCTCTGGATTCCCTATTTCCTTCGCTGTGGGCTCGTAGCGGGTCAAAAGGTCATAATACTCCGGGTGCCTTAAGAGCAGAAAAAACACAATCCCCTGGTTTACCAGCAGGGAGATTCGCTGCTGTTGGTTCTGCTTAGTCTCTGGCAGCGCATCGAGAAGTGCCATGGCCTCATCAAAATAGGCCTTAGCCCCCTCCATAGCGTTGAGTCTGGCGGCCTTCTGGTTGGCCAGATCCAGATACTGCAACGCTTTGTCCGCGTTGGCACTACGCCCATAGTGGTAGGCCAGCAGCTCGTGGTATTCTTCGAGGCGATCCGGGTAAAGAGCTTCGATAACTTCTCCTATCTTTCCGTGAATCTCTTTTCTCCTTTTGAGAAGTAAGCTGTCATAGGCCACATCTTGGGTAAGCGCGTGCTTGAAGACATAGGTTGATTGAGGATAAATGCCTCTTTCATAAAGAAGTTCTGAATCCTTTAAAACCGATAACTGGGGCAGCAATTCATCTTCAGAGAGCCCTGTTACCTGCTTGATTAGATCATAGCTGGACTCCCTCCCTACTACTGAGACCGTCTGAAGCAAGCCTTTCGTCCCTTCAGGCAGGGAGTCAACCCGGGCCATAATCACATCTTGAACCGTTGCGGGAATCGTCACCTCTTTGATATCTTTTGTAATGCGATATTTGTTGTCTTCTTTTTCGATGATCTTCAGATCTTTTAGGGATTTTATCATCTCCTCGATGAAAAACGGGACCCCTTCGGTCTTCTCAAGGATGAATTCATCGAGGTCCTTATCAAGCTCGTCTGTGCCCAAGAGATGAGATACCATCATCAGGCTCTCTCGATTGGAAAGTCGGTTCAACATTACCTGACTGTGATAGGACTTGGCGCCCCAGGTGTGCACAAACTCGGGCCGGTAGGTGAATATCATTAAGACCCTTGCACCCGGTATGCTATCCAAAACATATTTCAATAGCTCCTCTGAACTCTTATCAATCCAATGCAGATCTTCATAAGCCAGAATCAAAGGCCGAATCTCGGAACCCTTTAGAGCGATCTGCTTAAATGTTTCCATAATTCGATTCTTCTTTACCTCAGGACTCATGGGGATCTTGTCGACACCGCTATCTTTGACCGCCAAAAGCTCCAAAAGATAGGGGCGGGTAGAAGCTTCATCGGCTCCCAACATTTTCAGGCCTCCTTTGACCTTTTCCCTGATATCAGTATCCCCGTCATCTTCTTGGATATCGAAGTTGGCCTTCAGGATATCGATGAGCGGATGATAGGCCACTGCCCTGCTATACGAAAGGCACCTTCCCTCCAAAAAGGTCACATCCTCGCTGGCCACAGCTTTTCTGAACTCATAAAGTAGTCTGGATTTTCCCACTCCGGCTTCGGCCGTGATGGAAAAAGCCTGCCCCCTGCCGGCCTTGGTCCGCTCCAATCCATCAAAAAGAAGCTCAAGTTCCCGCTCTCTGCCCGCAAAAGGGGTCAGCCCCCGCTCTGCACTGACGTCAAACCTTGTTCTCATGGTGCTGGGGGCGATGGCACGGTAGACGTTGACCGGCTCGTGCTTGCCTTTAATGGCTCGCTGGCCCAAGCCTTCGAAACGAAATAAGCCTTCGGTGAGTTTGAATGTTTCCTCTGTAATATAGGTGGTTCCGGGTTGGGCCTGTCCCTCCATGCGGGAGGCCAGATTGACCGTATCGCCAACAGCCTTGAACTCGACCCGCAGATCGTTGCCCACCGTACCCACCACCACCGGCCCGGTGTGTATGCCGATCCGCATTTTAATCGGTGGGGCACCCTTGTTTTCTTGTCTCAACTGGTCGGTGAATTTTGCCATTTCCCGGTGAATGGCAAGGCTGGATCGAATCGCACGTTGGGG
>JASFIU010000231.1:0-7199 GCA_050122495.1 Desulfobacterales bacterium
AGCACCGGTGGTGGTTAAAATGATGTTGTTCATAATACTTCTATTTTTTCTAAGATCGGTCTTTCCCGTTTTGGGAAGCCGATCCAGAACCTCCTGAGATCCGGTGGCAGCATGAACGGTAGCCATGGACGCCGACATGATCTTTTTGGGACCAAAGGCGTTTACCAGAGGTTTCATCATATGTGCCAGGCAGGTGGTCGTGCAGGAAGCATTTGAAATAAGGTTATGGCGTCTGGGATCATAATCATTTTCATTGATCCCCATCACAGTGGTTACCGCATCTTGAGGAGTGGAGGCCCCCTTATTTTTTTGTTTAAACGGGGCTGATATGATCACTTTTTCAACACCGGACTCAAAATGGCCTCTGAGAGAACCCCCGGGGTTGTCAGGTTTCGCTTCCGGATCAAGAAACTGACCGGATGTGTCAACCAGCACGCGAACGCCGTAATCGTGCCATCCGATATCAGCTGGATTTCGGTGGGAGCGCAAAAAGCGCACATGAACCCCATCAACACGCATTGTGCCGTTTTTCTCATCCAGATCACTGATGACCGGCGTGGCGCTGTGCCCATGCAGGTAACTATGCAACCAGCCGTATGTCGAATCCCGTTCAACGTAATGTGCAATGTCGTCTAGGGAGGATCCGGGTTGTCGCCCGATATTGATGATAATATCATCAAAATATTTACGGCCGACATGATGCCAGAGCGTCAGTTTGCCGATCCGGCCGAACCCGTTTACGCCCAATATTTTTGCATTTGAGTCTAAGCTGTTCATGCCCATATTCAAATGACTCCTTCCTTAACCTAAATTAGCTGATAGCTGTGAGCTATCAGCTAATTTAGGTTTCTCGAACCTTGATTAATCCCTGATAGACGGATCCTTCCTGACCGTCAATGCTGATGTGCTCACCGGATTTTATTTTTAACTGATTAAAGCCGCAGTATTTTTCCTTTTCATGACAATCGAGATTGGTGCAGCTTACCACGCAGGTTTTACCCAGGCGATGCGCAATAACCGCCGCATGCGAAGTCATCCCTCCCCGGGCGGTCAACAAACCATCAGCGGCATGAATTTCCTGGATATCATCAGGAACGGTATCGTTGCGGGCCAGAATCAAATTGGCAGCGGGATCCATGACCCGCCACTCTTCAATCTCTTCCAGCGTAAACACCAGACGACCGCTCATGGCACCGCCGCTAACGCCGACACCGTGGCCAAGATATACTTTTTGGAGATCTTTTTCAAAATCGAAGGTTAACACCTTTTTGCGTTCACGGATGGCCATATCGCGAGTTTGAAGTAAATACAGGTCCGGGCTGGATGGCCCTTCAAAGGTAAACTCAATTTCCTGGGGGCTCCAGCCTCTTTCATCAATCAGATCATGCGCCCAGTCCTTTAATTCCCGATAAATGTCCGGAAAGTGCGTTTCCATGGTTATATCAGTTTCCCGCATTTCGATTTCCTGCTGGAAAAGCGAAATCGGCATGGTCTTAACCAGTCCGGCGACCACGTCCTCTCCCTGGTTGCCGATGGTAAAATCGCCCCATAGTTTCAGGGTATCGCCGGACCACCTGGGATTATGGGTAAAAACGACCCCGGTACCGGATTGCTGAGAAATATTACCGTAGACCATTGCCTGCACGGTAACGGCGGTGCCCCAGTCCTCCGAGATCCCGATAATTCTCCGATAAGTCAATGCCCGGGGAGATTCCCAGGAGGCCAAAACGCCTTTAATCGCCATATGGAGTTGTTCGTAGGGCGCTTCAACCACCTCGATACCCGCATCAACGATCATGCTTTTGTACCGCAGCGCAACTTCCCGCATCTGATCCCCGGTAAATTCCTTTTTCAGCGGAATTCCCAGGCGCTGTTTACTGTCGTTGATAATGGCATCAAAATCATCCCGCTTCAGACCAAATAACATCCCGTAGCACTGTAAGAACCTGCGGTAATTATCCCAGGCAAACCAGGCATTACCGGTCTTTTTGGCAATGCCTTCGGTAATTTCTTCGTTGTTGCCGACATCCAGCAACGTATCCATCATCCCGGGCTGTGATATAGAGGACCCGCTGCGTACCGACAGCAATAAAGGGTTTAGCGCGTCCCCGAAAGTCTTACCGGTTGCCTTTTCAAGCGCTGAAATGTTCTGGTTAATTTGCTCTTTGAAATTTTGCTCTGCCGGAAGATAGCTTTCGATAATCTCCCGGCAACGAAATACTTCGGTGGTGATGATAAAGCCCGGGGGCACCGGGTACCCAAAACGTTTGAGTCTGATCATGTTGAGCCCTTTGTTCCCCAGGTAAATAATTCCGGTGAGTCGGGCAAGGGATGCATCGATTGGTGTGATGGCATTCTGGGGATCATAGAGCAGAAGCTGTGAAAGTTTGTCCTTTGATAACTTGTATGACTGTGTAAAGAGCGTACTGAGAATCCGGCTTAAAAATAAATCGAGCTGCTGCAGGCCCAGGGTGAGCGCGATCCGGTCGCGGAAAAATACTTCCGATACCCGATGCTGGAACTTTTCCGGGTCGATGGTTTCTGCTTGGGGCAAAAATTTCGGCAGGAGGCTGTCAGATGAAATTTGAGAAAAAATCCGGGTCAAGTTTTGGCCGTGAATATTATTAAAGTAATCATTGACGATGTTCTTTACGGCCTGGGCAAATCCTTTAAAGATATCCAGATACTGGGTTAAGGTAAATCCTTTAACCTCCAGGGAATGCGCCAGAAATTCAAGCTGACGTTCGAATTCGACGGATGATATCCCGTCCAGTTTCAAAGCTTTATCAAAAAGCCTGAGCAAACTGTAAATTTGGTGAAAGGTGGCTTTGGTAATTAAGCTCAGATCAATTTTCTCTACCAGCTCCTCCAGGAGGACGCTCACCACCGCTTCGATTCGAAACGAAAGTCCCAGGCAGTCAAATTTCATTTCGTGATAACTGCCATACATGGAAGGGATATCGATCGTAATGTGCCGCTTCTTATATATATCCTGCCGAATTTCATAAGACTTATCGGACAGGATGATGGTTTTTAGTTTTTCCAGATATTCCAGCAGCAAATATGCCCGCTTGAGCCGATCGGACTCGGCAAAGGCCCGCTCGAGTCGGTTTAAATCCGGCAACGCTTCCGTCCTGAGCTGCGCCAGGTAAGCTTTCAGTTCAATTAAGTCGAAATTATATTTCTGATTCAGAAGCTTATATAAGATACCGGCCAACTCAACCCGTTCTCGATCCAGACTGGAAACATCTTTAACTTCGGCCAGCCATTGCTTGACTTTTTCTTCGCCGGCAACGAGAAAATCATCCGGAATACGAACGCCCTTTTCTTTTAGGTGGGTCATGATTTTAAAAACACCATCAATATAGGGCCCATGGGTATTGATCTGATCATAAATTGATGGCGGAACATAATGCACCAGCTGGGTCTTATCTCGATTACACCAGAAATGCAGCGTGGCTTCCATCAAATCAATAATCCGGTTGCTGCTTTCCACGTGGCTTTGCTTCCGAAGAAAATGAACCAGAACGTCCCGGCGCTGGGTGATTTCGTCAATGCGGGTGGAAATATCTCGCAGGCGGCCTTCGGCGCCAATATCATTAAAATAGACTGGAAAAAGCCGGGTAAGCTGTTTGGCCAGGTTATAAACCGGACCGATATTCCGGTTTAAAAATCGGGTAATATCGCGCGGAAAAAGATCGATATCTTTGATAAATACACCGCACAGGGATAGATGAATAATCAGCGCTGAGAGCAATCGCACCGACTGTTTTGGATTTAATTCGATCAACTCCATCCAGGTTCGAATGTTTAAAATATGCGTCTTGTTAACCTGGATTTGCCATTCATTGCTGACACCTTTAATGTTGGGCGCGGCAAAACCCAGATCAATGACCGAATCAATGAAATAATTGATAAGATCAATCTCATCGGTTTCGTAAACGCCCTTTCCCATATTCAGCACACAATTGAGCGCCGTGGCCGGGTACATACCGGCCTGCTCCTTTAAAATAGAAAAGGTTTTTTGAATCAGGTTTTGGATATAACGGTAATTTTCATGTTCGATGATCCAACCGATCGTCCGGTTGATATCTCTTAAGGTTTCCTCGTGAATGAGGGACAGGCCGTCAATACTCATGATATGAAATAAAAAAATAAGTTTGAGATGTCGGCCGTGACCGTTTTTGCCCCCTTTTTTCAGCAAGGCAATGGGTATCTGGCGGTATTCGGATGCAATCTGGTGAAAACCGGGAAATTTTAGTAATGATGTCAGGACCTCATTGGATTTCAGGTTCTGCGTTTTTCCAATGCGGCCCAGTTCCTGATGCCAATTTTCAAGCCGCCGATGTGAAATGTTTTTGAAAAATTCCGCATAGGAATTTTGGGGATCAATTTCAGAAACTTCTTTTTCAAACCATGACCGCGGATCCTTCTCGCCCAGCCAGTAACGATAGGTGAAATGAAGAAATCTTGTCATCAGCTGGTTGACCGAATCAATCACACCATCGGATTGAGGGGGCGAATTTAAGAAGTTTTCTGCCAAACGGTTGATCTGATAATAACTGCGCGTAAACAGCCCGAAAAGTTCATCGGATAAACCGTGAATTCGTATAAAGGCGCTATTGATATGGGGTAGAAATTTGTCCAGATCAGGGCCGGAATCCTTAATTATTTTTTGCAGAAATAGCATAAGATTATCGACTGAATCGATTTTAACCTCAGATTCAATATCCGACTCAATCGCATCAAAAAAGATATCACTTAGCAGACCTGCGGCTTCCGGTCCTTTGGGATGTTTCTTAATGAGGTGAAAATATTCAAGAGAATATTTTCTGGTTTCGCTCACGATAAAGCGCCAATTTTTATAAGGATGGCAGAGTTCTTTGAGGAGGGTGTTCAATCCTTCCATCAGGCCGTAATATTTGGACAACACTTCCTGAAGGATCGTATATTTTTCATCTATGGCGACATCAACATGATAATCCGCCAGATTGATTTCGAGGGCTTTGGATTTAACTTTCACCGTGTCTTATTCCTCAATGATACTGAAAGCTAAATTAAGCTGTTCGGTTAGGCGCCCGGTTTTAAGGTTTCAAACGTTACATCTGTTTAATTGGTTTGATTGGTTTAATTCGTTCAATGGGTTCGGTTTAAAACAACCCATTTAACCAATGGAACCAATGAAACTAATATAACAACTCCTTGTACTTTGCGCCATGGGACCTGAACGAAAATGCTTAAATAATCATCCGTATTTCAGCGCCTTTCTAGAACTTCAGCGTATCAGAGTTCAGGCGCAATTTCAAGGAAACTCAAGGGGTTCAGGGATGGAGACCGGTATTCGAGGACGAGGACGAGGACGAAATTTTATTGACATCATCGTACTCCTCCTCGTCCTCGTACTCGGTGGCTATAAAATAAGATATTCTTACAAGCTATAGAGTGTGAGAAATTTTCCGATAAATCTACCGCGATAACGCAATGAGCCGATACACCACCATCCCCGCCAGCCAGGCGATATCCTCCGGCGATAGCATATCGCCAATATTTTCATTAAATACAATATTGGCCTCGGCCGGAAATTCGTCATCACCGACCCATAAAATGAGCCGCAGGGGGACGTGGGGAAACGCTCTGAATTCATATCCGGCGTCACCGGTATCAATGGTTTTGCCATCTAGGATTTGAGCGGCGCGTAAAAGACCGTCAACGTTTTGACCGAAGACCTTCTTTAACGGGTCAATCGCACGTTTGACAAAGGCGCTGTAGTAAAAGGACGCCCCCGGAATCTCACGGTAGGAAATCCAGTTATCGGTTAATGGCGCCGGAGCGGAAGACAGCATGTAATGCAGAATCAGGATTTGCTCTTGAATCGGAATCTCTTTTTGGGAATCCGCTTCATCTTCAAATTCCAATTCGGGAAAACCGATAAGATAGACACGGTCGAGAAAGGAGATTCGAAACCGATTGGCTTCAGCGGATTCAAACCCGGTTTGCTGTAAAATCGTGTCGAAAGATAAGCCGGCCAGCGCTTCGATCGCAAGCTTGCGGGCATTTTTGTAATCATCTATGCGGGGCATGGGCCGTGTTCCGGGTTACGGGTTACGAGTTTCGTGTTGCGGGTTACAAGTTGCGGGTTGCGAGTTAAAACCGATTCTGAAATGGTCGACATGAAAAATGCGTAAGTCGAATAACAAGGGTATCCCTTTACGGCTATTCTCGCAAAAAAGTCCTTCTCGTGGCGAGGAGGACTTTTTTATTGAGATAAGCTATGATTTTTTTCCTTCGTAACGCGAAACACGCAACCCGAAACCCGCAACTCGGTTCTAAAGTTCAAGCCATGAATCCGAATACAGGGTTTTGCCAAGAATCACGTTGACGGTTTTGGCGTAATTCTGCATCTCCTCGGAAAGCGAACCCATATCCGGCTCGTCACCGTCCAGCATCCCGTTTATCAGATCAACAATGTCCTGACGTTTGCCCTTGGCAATATCGATCAGGGTGTCATCCAGCGGATCGGCAATAACAGAATACATTCCATATTTTTCGAGCATGACCATATAGGTCTGATTCAGAATGGGTCGCAGATGATCCGGCGGCCCGTTTGAAATGTTGGACAGGCCGCAGGTGCTTTTGGCTCCGGGTGAAATTTCAGGCAGCATTTCCTGAAAGGTCATCAGGCTTATTAACTGGGGCTGCTGGATGTTCACCGGGGTAACGATGCCGTCGACCCAGATTTTTTCGTTGGGGATACCGGCTTCGTTGGCAAAATAGAGCAGTTCAACACACAGCGCCGCGCGTTCGTTTTCGTCCCGTGGCAGTCCTTCCGGCCCCCACATCAGGGCGATAAAGTCGGCATTGTGCTCGGCGGCCAACGGGACCATACGCTCGTAACGCTCAGGGCGGACCATAATGGAATTAATCAGCGGCGGCTGGGGGGTCTCTTTGTAAACTTTGAGTGCAGCCTCGATGGCATCGATGTTGGATGTATCCAATGCCAGCGGTACATCCGTAACAACTTCCTGAACGGTCTGCACCACCCAGGGCATCAGCTCGTGGCCGTCTTTTTTAGCCGGACCGAGGTTGATGTCGATGTAATCCATCCCCTTTTCTTTCTGGAAAAGGGCCTCCTCCTGGATCGGCTTGGGATCCCGCTCTTTAAAAGCAGTGCCGATCTTTTTTGATATGACGTTTAAGCT
>JASFIU010000232.1:0-7199 GCA_050122495.1 Desulfobacterales bacterium
AGATTCCAAATTGCTGACTTGTAACAAAAACAACAAATTCTTTGAAATCTTTGCGATCCCTTTTATTCAGTATATCAATTAAGACATTTTTCATAATGAATTCATAATCCTTTAATGCTGAGAGGCTTTTTCAATAAATTGGTATCGTTTTATTCCTTCAAGGATCCCGGCAGAATATTTTTGTTTGGCAAAATAAATACCTCGGATTCCCTTTAGTTTTTTGAGTTCGGGGCTGTAATTGCCCACAACCACACTCCTGGGTTCTCCACGCAGCATCTCCTCATCATTTCCGGAATCCCCACAGACTAAAAAGTTTTTCAGGGGAATCTCCCACTTATAACTCAGGTAGCGGATGGCCTTACCTTTGGATGCCCGATACGGGAGAATATCCAGATATCTATCCTGGGAATAAATCAAATTGTAACGGCATCGATTTTTGAGCAGACGTTCATGAATCATCGCCAGGCGATCTTTGGCCGGCTCTATCGCATAGCTGATGTTAAAACGCCTTTGCACCTCAGCTTTCTGGTACCTTAAAAATTCAAAATTCTTAAGCAGGTCAACTATTTTTTCACGGTCCCACTTGGCGGATATGTGTGTTTCCCAGCCGCGACCCAAATGCAGGCTTTTCCCATAATAGATTTCTGCACCCACAGACGTGACAAGGACATCCGGCAACGGTATCCGATGTTTCTCCAAAAAGGCTGTCGCCGATTCAATTGAACGGCCGGTCGCCAAACCAAATCCGATATGTTCTCTGTTTTCCTGGAGCAGGGTCAAAAGCTCCGAAAGGTGCTCGTTGCTGTCGCCGACCAGTGTATCGTCGATATTGGCAATGATGAAATAATTTATCCTTGCCAGGCGCCGGCCAATGACATCAGATGGTACAGCGACCTCCATCTTCTCCTCATCCTGTTCGGCAAAGATACGACTGATTTGTTTCATGTATGACGCTGCATGGCTTTCCCATGTGTAGTGTTTGCGAATATTAATAATTCCGGCCTTGGAATACTGCTTCCATTTTTCACTGTCGATAATAATTTGTTTGATGGCATCGGCAATCGCTTTGGAGTCTGAGGTATTTACCAGGGTGCCACATTCACAGTTTTTTACGATATCACGGGGTCCCCCATCGTCAGGGGCAATGATTGGTAGGCCACAGGCAGCTGCCTCGATCAGGGTGAGACCGAAAGGCTCCGCCAGAGCGGAATTGACAAATATGCCTTTCTTTTCTGCAGCTATCCGATAAAGCTCCGGAACTTCATGCTCAAAATCATGTTTCTTAGGGATGGCAATTTTACCATATAAATCATACTTATCCATGAGCAGGAGAATCTCGGTGAGGACATCTTGTTCATTATCTTCCATTTTGGTGATGTCCTTGCGGATGCCCGCAAAAACGGCTAAGTTCGCCATCGACTGCAGTTCTAAATCCTCACCGTAAGCTTTGATCAGTCCTGCAATATTTTTGCGCTTGTCCGGGCGACAAAGTGAGAGAATAACCGGACGATCAGGGTGCATGAAAAACCGGTTCAACTCCTCCAGCATTTGAGCCTGAGCATAGAGTTCAATTTCCTCTTTATCAGTTTCTGGCAGCATGTCGTGATAGAAAGGATAAAATTTATCTACATCCAGCCCCGGTGGTATGACGTGATATTTGGGAATGTCCTTGTTATGATATTGTCCATATTGATCATTAACTTCCTGGTGGGTGCTGGCAATGATCAAATCGGCCTTTTTCAACACCTCTTCTTCCATATTTATCCGATAGTCGATTTTATATTTTTTTATAACAACTTCCTCTTTCATGCCCTCATCGGTCAGTCGTTTCATTTTTGAGCGACCGAGGGAATGGCCGGTATATATGAAAGGTATGCCAAAGATTTCGGCCAATTGCATGGTAACATAACCTGCATCCGGATAATGGCCGTGGACGATATCGGGAATGGCATTTTGACGCTTGATGTATTTAATGGTTTTATCCACATATTCATCGAGATGCGGCCAGAGGAGTTCCTTGCGCATGTATTTTTTCCCGCCGCACTGTATACGAATAATGTTGAATTTGTCATTAATCTTCTCGACGGGCTGGGCATAGTCTTCAGATATAGATTTGTCGCTAATTAAACGGGTAAATAATTCCACCCGCTTAACATTTTCAGATCGACTCAGTGCATTTCCTAATTCAACAACATATTTAATCTGTCCGCCTGTGTCGGCATCGTGCCCTAATTGCATGTTTTCTGCACGAAGCAGACCATGTACACTAAACATTTGAATATGGTATTTTTTGGATTCCATGATTTCAATTATCTTTAAAGAGTGCCTTGAAAGGTTCGTAAAAAGATGCTGAATCTGGAATTGCACCTTTAATTTCGCAGATCCGGGAGGCGAACAGCGAAGCTCGCTCTAAAATCTCCTCCGGTCGCCATTTTTTCAGAAGACCCGCTGCAAGCATCGCCGCATAGGCGTCACCCGCGCCAACAGAGTCAACAACCGCTATTGTCTCTGCCGGTTCGGAGGTAAAACAGCCTTGTTCAGTGAACAACTGACTTCCCAACTCACCCTTTGTCAATGACACCGAACTAATCGAGTGTGTTTCCATTAAATGATCAACAAGCTTGTCATTATTCATATTTAAAGACAGCATCTGTCTTAATTTATCAAGCTCTTCCGTGTTCAGTTTTAAGATGTCTGTCTTTGAAAGCGATTTTTCAATAATGACATTGCTATAACATCCGGGCCGCAGGTTGATATCGTAAAAATTGAGCGTTTTTGGTGCATTACGAGATATTAATGCCTGTAAGTTTTTACAACCCGCTTTGCTTCTTTGTACCAGCGTACCAAAATAAACCATCTGGGCTGCATTGATAAGGCTTGAATGATATTTCGGTATAAAATCTATATTATCGTAGGCCACGTCAGAGATGATGTCAAATTGGGGGGCACCGCTTTTGTCCAGTTGGACATTTACACTCCCGGTCGGATGAACTTCATCTATCTGGATGTCATCCAGATTAAATCGAGCTAGTTCCAGTTTGTGTAAAATTTCTTTACCCGCATCATCCATTCCTATTTTCGAAACGAAGCGAACATTAAAGCCGAAATTTTTGAGATGATATGCAAAATTAAATGGCGCTCCGCCGAGGCGCCTATATTTTGGAAATACATCAAATAGTATCTCACCGATTACCAAAATCACAAATGCTCCTTTCTGTTGGACCATATCAAAATATAGAGGCCATTGATAATTCTCTCTAAAGTTTGAAATGAATGATTTATATTTTGCTTTTGGGAGGCTTATTTAACTTTTTCTACCGCCTGGGCAATCAACTTACTGGTTTCGGGTATAAAATGGACCAACCCCTCCATTACCCCGGCAGCGTAATTGCCATTCATACCTCCAAAATTTCCTTTAGGTAAATACAAGCGATGCATCATGTCTTTTGCGGATAGTATTTCAACCGCTTCTTTACGAACTTTATCCATTGCATTCTTTACCAGAATCGCCTGCAGGCCACTGGTTAATACATCCAGGTCATTGCCACTATCACCTGCAAAAACGGTTCGATCATTGGAAAATTGTTCTTTCTGCATAAGGAACTGAATAGCATGAAGCTTGTTTGCGCGTGCCGGAATGATGTCCAATAAACCGATGGCGCTGATCTCATCAACACTCCAAATAATATTCGCACAAATACCCTTTTGGGTTAAGAGGGCGTGAATATTTTCTTTTAAATGATGATGATCGATATTTAAATCTGTGTAAAAGCTCAATTTATACTGGCTCTGTTTTTCAGGTTCTTGAAGCCGTATTTCCTGCATATCTTCCAAATATTCTGCCAACCTCGCCCAGTTCAATCCTTTCCAATCTTGGCCGATCTCCTCGTTCCAGTCCTCCGATAGTTGCCAATTGGCATCACTTATTCGGTAAAAGGTCGTCCCGACATCGCCAATTGCATAATCTGGCATTGGCAGATAAAATTCTTCAATTGCATTGAGGATGAGCTTTTTGTCACGCCCACTCACATATGCCAGATAAATATTTGAGCATTCAGCAAGCTGACGAAACACGGGACGGGCATGAGCAGATTCTTCCTGATAACCATTTGGAATAATTGTTCGATCCAGATCACAGCATAATAATATTTTTTGTGACTCAGGCACGGAATTCACCTATCAAACTAAAACAGAGGCCTTATATTTAACATAAAAACACTATTTCTCGAATGAAGAGCAGAGCTTTTGTCTTCCGCCGCTTTCCTTAACGTCGCTATTGATCTTTGATTAAATAAGCAACTTGGTTTTGATTAGAATTAGGAGCAGGAAATTAGTTACTGTTTAGATGGTTAGAGTGACGATCTCATACGCTGAATACTCCGGGACAACAAACTGGGCGGCATTTTCTGCAGAGAAGACCAAGCTTATTTAAACCTGGATGATGCGGATTTAACAGCCTCACTGAGGTCATTCCAAGCGCTTTCGATACCGGCTTTGAGATCTTCCCAAATATCGTCGCTGGCCTGGCGGAGCTTCTCCAACTTCTCTATAGCGACATCTTGTTTATCTCGCAATTCTTCAATTTGCTCGTAATATTCTAACTTTGCATCAGCTTTTGCCTTGATAGCTTTAGTTGCCAATCTGTCGATTTCCTTATCCCACTCATGAAGCATAGCTTGCAATTTTTGAATATAGGAATCTTTGGGGTTCATTTTTTCCCAATTAAATGATTAAGTTTGTTTACCGGATTATTAACAGAGAATAGCACTGATAATGTGTTCACGATTCAGCGACTAAAATATATTTGGACGCAATAAATGTCAATACATGAAAGACCTTACTACGTCCACTCGAATTGTGTATATACACACCGGTTTCAATGGGAACGAAATAGTTCCAGATTCGATCGGGCCAGTAACGAACGTAATTGAGCCCGTCTATTCACCCCCTTAATGACCGAATTTTTCAAAACGCTGTGCGTTTGCCAAAGCCAACGGCATAATATTAACAGCCGGTAAATTTGGCCCAAATCCACCGTTCATACATGCGCGTTCACCGAAGGAAAAAGTTAATAGATTTTTTGATGTGGTCTACGCTGAGATCGTCGGAGCAATCCTAAATGTACGGTTCTTATTCGTCGAAATTACAGGATTGACATTATTCACAAATATCTGCCGTTGATAATATTATTACAAAAGCCAAAAAAGTCTAACACTCAGCTGCAATCAACGAAACTGTATACGTGGATGAACTCACAATTACGAGGCGCAAAAATGATATACATCGGCCATTTTTCATTCGACGAACTGGGGCCTGAAAAGGAGGTCTGCCATGGTTATTTCTCGTGCGTGGTTGAGGCTGATAAAGCCGACGCAGCGGGCAGTGAATTTAAAGAGCTCATACCGTCCCTGAAAAAGATGAATGATATTTTTAGCAATATTGTTACCGTGTATATAGAGGACATTATAGAGATCCGAGATGTCCCGCGAAGAGCGATCATTACTCGAATCCAATCATCAGTCGGCGAATTTCCGAAATCCGTCAGCAGAAGCCTTCCCCACGTTGAATCTCCAGGAATCAATGTCTATGGGTGGGCACCGGAAGTCGTTGAAGACGAAAAAAATGGATCAAGAAAGCTATAAGGAAGTAAAACCATTTACTAAATTTGAATCATAAGTCATTAATTTAAATAAATAAATTCGCTGCGACAAGGAATCACTTAATGCCAAAAATTCTAATCGTGGAAGACAATTTAATGTACCGAGAAGCTCTCAAACATTTCATCGCATCGAAGTTTCCGGATATGGATATTGAAGAGGCAAAAAACGCAAAGGAAGCTTTAACTCAAATCAACGACGGGCGACCCGATCTGATTTTCATGGATATCAAGCTACAAAATGACAACGGGCTCGAATTGGCCCGCAAAATAAAAGCAAAATATCCTGATATTGTTGTCGCCATAATTACCCAATATAATGAAGCCGAATATCTGCGGGCTGCATATCAATATGGTGCAGAGTTTTTCATCTCAAAATCATCTTCAGATAAAAAAGAAATTATGCGAATAATCGAGTCGATATCTCCCCAAAAAACATCCCCCAAAAACATATATAAGTTGTGACAGCCCTAATCATTTGACATTACTGGTGGGAAAGACTAATTCCAGTACCTCGAAAGACCATAAAAGTCATACAGCCGAATTTCATATTTCTGTGATTAATTATGGATATATGAGTTCAAGGTCATCGAAACCGGATTTTTCCCCGGCTTCGATGATCTTTTGAACAAGACTTTACTTGAATCTCAACATGGCCGATTTCACTGCCTCGCCGAGAGAGTCCCACGCAAGCTCAACGCCGACCTTAATATCTTCCCAGGCGTCTTCGCTGGCTTCCTTGAGCTCTTTAAGCTTCTCCTGGGCTGCATCCCGTTTTGAATACAACTCCTCAATTTGCTTGTAATACTCAAGCTGTGCATTGGCTTCAGCCTTGTCGGCTTTCGCCTTGAGCTTGTCAATCTCAGCTTTCCATTCATCAAGCTGTGCCTGCAGTTTTTGTTCGTAGGCTTCTTTCGTACTCATGATAATTTCTCCTTCTTGAAATAATGGTTTGTGTGTCCGTTTCTGGTGGATGGAATTGTTCATCTATTAATGTCTGCCCAATGGTAGTTTAGCGCATGACCTCGAATCAAAAACATCATTGAGCTGAGCGCTCCCGCAAAACCACGACACGATCACAGCTATTTGGCTACCCTGTTTCGTAGAAAAAGGTGATGATGGTTCCCGATCCGAATCCTTGGGCGGCGGCTCTTTGACCGGTGGCTTTCCAGGCTCATTCGGTGGTTCTTTAACCGGCGACTCTGAGGGCGGTGGTGGTGGTTCCGTCGGGTATCCCGGCTCTTTGATTGGCGGTTTTTGGGGTTGATTCGGCGGTTCTTCGACCGGCGGATTATCCTGAAACCTGATCTTACTTGCCGAATTGATTTTCAATTCAAATTCGATCATTTTAATTTTTCATCCTCCCTTCAATCCCCTCCAGTCCAGGTGGGGCGCAAAACATGGAATATCAATTCTCTCAGGGTACCGACCACGCAAACAAGAGAGCCATTCCATCTACTTCTCTTCGGGTTGCTGAATCGTCAAAACCGGACATGAAGCCATGCGGATAACCTTTTCGGTAACCGAGCCGAACAAAAATTTC
>JASFIU010000233.1:0-7199 GCA_050122495.1 Desulfobacterales bacterium
AGACGCAGCGTGCGCAAAGATAATTTTTTTAAATTCTCTGCGTACTTTGCGTCTTTGCGGTGATAAAATCCTTCCTAAGCTTTTTGGCGAATTTTATTTTTGAGCCACTCGATCCAGGGCTCGAAGCCTTGCTCGGTTTTGGCGGAAATTTCGAAAACCGGCATGTCCGGATGAACCTGGTGGATGTAATCGATCGCTTTTTCTTTTTCGAAATCCAGATAGGGCAGCAAATCAACCTTATTCAAAAGCGCCGCCTCACATTCCCGAAACATTAGCGGATATTTTACCGGCTTATCCTCTCCCTCCGTCACACTCAACACCACCACGCGCGAATCCTCGCCGATATCAAACTCGGCCGGACAGACCAGATTACCCACGTTTTCAATCACCAGAAAATCGATATCATCCAATTCCAGTGTAACAGCTGCTTTTTCGATCACATGCGCGACCAGGTGGCAATCCCCTCCGAACTCGTCGGTATTGATCTGTACTACCGGTGCTCCGGTTTTCGCCAGGCGGTCGGCATCATGGGTGGTGCAGATATCACCGACGATCACCGCGCTTTTTATTTCCGGCATAATCCGCTCAAGAGTTTTTTCCAGGGTGGTTGTTTTGCCCGAGCCCGGAGAACTCATAACATTGAGCAC
Source organism: Desulfobacterales bacterium (assembly GCA_050122495.1). Lineage (GTDB taxonomy): Bacteria > Desulfobacterota > Desulfobacteria > Desulfobacterales > JAHEIW01 > JAHEIW01. Next base: position 648 of record JASFIU010000233.1, read on the forward strand.
AAAAAGGCCTTTTTCGGCAAAAAGCCGGCGATTTTGTTCGGCCATCTTCTCATTTACATCCAGAACCCGTCGGACGACCTTTATCTCCCGCGTTCCGCTTTTTTGAGTGCTTACGTCGGTTTGCGGACGGTTTGCATGGGAATGGTTGGGTTTGTTGAAATCTTTATGATGAAAAAAGCGTTTCATCTTAAATCCATCACCCGGAATCATTATTTTCCTCCTCAACCACCTCTATGGATTCAATATCGAGTTCACGCCCGGATAGAATATCCAGGGAACCGCTTTGACAGGTTTGGCAAATAAAAACGGGCTCGTCAATCGTCCATCGCGCATTGCAGTCTTGACAGCTTGCGACAACCGGCACTTCTTCAATGACCAGTTTGGCACCCGCCAGCGGCGTGTCTTTAATGGCGACATCGAAGCAAAATCGTAGACTTTCGGGTACGACCGCGGCCAATTTGCCTATTTTCAGATTGACTGCGGCAACCCGAGCCGAGCCCAAATCCACCGGTAGGGAGGCGCTGGCAATTTCGACAATCTGCAGGGCGATACCCATTTCGTGCATACTATTTCCGATCCGCACTTACAGGTAAGAAACTATTCTTCGTTGTACCAGAAAATTGTTGCATTCACATATCTAAAAATAAATCCGAAATAAGAAATCCGAAGCACGAAACAAATTCGAATGCTCAAAATTCTAAATAATCCCGCTTTAGGGAGGCTGCTGTTTCGGTCATTCGAATTTAGAATTTGTTTCGGATTTCGATATCCGGATTTCGAATTTTAATAGACTAAATTAAAAATTCTCTATCAATCGCAATGGCCAAAGTTGGCTATGTGAAGATTCCCGAACAAAATTCGCCCAAGGTCCCCAGGTTCTCACACACATGAACCCCGTTGGCCTTCATGGCTTCAATTTTAGCCTGGGCCGTTCCGCTGCTGCCGGAAATAATGGCACCGGCATGCCCCATCCGCCGGCCGGGGGGTGCGGTTAGACCGGAAATGAAGCCGACAACCGGTATGGACATATTGCGGGCAATAAAATCTGAAGCGTCTTCTTCAGCGGTTCCGCCGATTTCACCAACCATCACCACACCTTTGGTGGCGGGGTCCTGCTCAAAGGCTTCCAGGCAATCAATAAAGCTTGTGCCGTTGATGGGATCGCCCCCGATGCCGATGCAGGTCGTCTGCCCGATGCCTTGCAGGGTTAACTGATGGACCACTTCGTAAGTCAGGGTCCCGGACCTTGATACCACTCCGATGGGGCCGCCGGGTTTGTGAATGGGTCCCGGCATAATCCCAATTTTGGTCTCACCCGGCGTTATGATTCCCGGGCAGTTGGGGCCGATCATGCGCGTGGGTTTATTCTGCAGATAATTTTTGACCTTCATCATATCCAGCACCGGGATCCCCTCGGTAATGACGACCACCAGATCCATGCCTGCATCAGCAGCCTCCATGATTGCATCGGCGGCGAATGCCGGGGGAACAAATATCAGGCTGCAATTGGCACCGGTACCCTCGGCGGCGTCTTTAACCGTGTTAAATACCGGTACATTATCCATTTTCTGACCGGCTTTGCCGGGGGTGACGCCAGCAACAACCCGGGTGCCGTAGTCTATGCAATGTCGCGTGTGAAATTGTCCTTCTTTACCGGTGATTCCCTGAACCACAACCCGGGTGTCCTTGCTTGCAAAAATACTCACGGTTTTTCCCCTGTTTCAATTTTTTCACCGCAGAGGCGCAGAGTGCGCAGAGAGGGCAGCAAAAGAAAAATTTCTCTGCGGCCTCTGCGTCTCTGCGGTGAGCCATATAAATCGAGCCGCTATCCGCCCTACTGAACCACCTCAGCAATCTTTTGGGCGGCATCTTTTAGATCGGCAGCGGTGATTAGATTCAGACCGGACTCAGCCAGAATTTTTCGCCCCGCTTCCACATTGGTCCCTTCCATTCGCACCACCACCGGAACCTGGATCCCGGTCTTTTTAGCGGCTTCTACAACACCATTGGCCAGAACATCACAGCGTAAAATGCCCCCAAAAATGTTAATCAGAATACCCTTTACATTTTTATCGCTTAAAATGATTCGAAAGCCGTTTTCGACCATTTCGGTACTGGCACCGCCACCCACATCCAAAAAATTAGCCGGCTCCGCACCGGCTTGTTTGATAATATCCATGGTCGCCATTGCCAGCCCGGCCCCATTGACCATATTGCCCACGTTACCGTCCAGATTGATGTAGTTGAGGTTGAATTTGGAAGCTTCGACCTCAAGCGGATCTTCCTCATCAAGATCGCGATATTCATGAATGTCCGGGTGGCGAAATAGGGCATTATCATCGAAATTCACTTTAGCATCCAGCGCGATCACCATTTCTTCTTTGGTAATCACCAGGGGATTGATCTCGACCAGCGAGCAGTCATAATCTACAAAAAGCCGGTAAAGATTTTGCAGCATCGTCACAAAGGGCTTGATGACCGCCGGGCTTAAATTCAGCCCGAAGGCAACTGCGCGGCAATGATAGGACTGTATACCCAGCAGCGGATTGATAGGAATTTTGATAATCCGCTCCGGTGTCTTGGCCGCTACCGCTTCAATGTCCATTCCGCCGTCTTCACTTGCCATGACCACAATTTGAGCGGATGCACGGTCCGGAATAATGCTCAGATACAACTCCTTTTCAATGTTCAACCCCTGTTCCACCAATACTTTTTTTACCAATCTGCCTTTCGGTCCGGTCTGGTGCGTGACCAGAGTCATTCCGATAATTTCCTGGGCGATCTTTCGCACTTCGCCGACTGATTGGGCAAGTTTAACGCCCCCGCCTTTCCCGCGACCGCCGGCGTGTATTTGAGCTTTCACAACCACTGGAGGATTCGCTAATTTTTTAGCGATGGCAGCGGCTTCATCCGGTTTGAACGCGATCGCGCCGTCCGGTACGGGCACGCCGTATTTTTTAAACAAGTCTTTGGCTTGATATTCATGAATTTTCATAAAGGTAATCTCCGATTACAGCACAAGGCGCAGGGCACAAGGCACACGGTTAGAAATGGTTTCGCGGAGGCTTGAGGTTCACCAATAAAACCCGCTCATCGTCGGCCTGACATGTTCTTGTTCAGCTATGTAGTTTTAAATTAATTGCCTTTTGCCTTGAGCCTTGCACCTTTAGCCAATTATACAGAGTACATCCCCCTTGGCCACCGAATCGCCGCTGCTGAAATTGATACTCTTAATGGTTCCGGCGGCCGGGGCCGGTAATGCATTTTCCATTTTCATGGCTTCCAGGATAACCACGGTTTCACCCTGACTGACCGAATCACCGACTTTCTTCTCATAGTTGACGATCATGCCGGGCATGGGTGCGGTCACCGGAGTACCGTCCACAGCAGCAGCCGCTTCAGGGACAGCGGCGGTGTCAGGTTCGGGTGGCGTTTCTTTGGCCTCGGCGGTTTTCGGCTTCTGAGCGGCGGGTGCGCCAGCCGGTGGTGTGGCCGCGGCGGGGGGCGCCATGGCCGGCATTTGGGCTCCCATCTGCATGGGTTGGACGTAGCTGATCACCGGCGAACCGCCGATTTCATCAACCGCAACCTCAAAATATTCGTCATCCACAAAAACATTAAACGTTCGGGTATTCTCGCTTTTATCCGGGGATTCCTTATCCGCCCTTTCGATCAGCTGACCGGCTTTGGCCTTTTGAATGAGTTCCTGCTCGGCCAGGGCGGCTTCCAGCGTTCTGGGTTTGACATCATCCGGCGGCTGTTCCTTGCCGTATTTCCATTTCAAAAACCGTTTACCGGTGACCGGATACAGAGCATAAATCAAGGTATCATCCAGGTCGACGGCAAGGTCGCCGATCTCTTCGCGGGCCTTATCCAGTTCGGGTTCCAAGACTTCCGCCGGCCGACAGTCAATGGGCTTCTCTCCGCGTTCATAGCCTTTAAGGGCTTTCTTTTGGACCTTCGGATCTATCGGAACGGCGGTTTTGCCGTATAAACCGTAGCACAAATCTTTTACCTGGGCGGTGATCATTTTATAGCGCTCTTTTTCATCGTCAAAAAGAACGTTATTGACCGTTTGGATTCCAACAATCTGGCTGGTGGGGGTAACCAGTGGAATTTGCCCCAGTTCCTTTCTGACCCGCGGCAGCTCGGCATATACCTGATCAATCTTATCCAGGGCATCCATTTCCCTTAACTGATTCACCAGGTTGGAGAGCATCCCGCCCGGGGTTTGGTGCAGCAGCACGTTGATATCGATGATAGACATCTTGGTGTCATCCAGGAGGTGTCTGTATTTAGGCAGCACCTCCTTCTCAAAGATTTCATTAATCTTCGCCAACAGCCGAATATCAAAGCCGGTGTCACGGTTGGTTCCCAGCAGGGTCATCACCAGCGGTTCGATGGCGGCATGCGCGGTGCGATAAGCGTATGGCGACATGCAGGTGTCAATGATGTCCACGCCGGCCTCGATGGCCTTCAGGTGCGTCATCGGCGACATGCCTGATGTAAAATGGCTGTGCAGGTGAATCGGCGGTTTGACAACCGCCTTCAGCGCCTTGACGATTTCATAAGCATCATAAGGCGCCAGCAGCCCCGCCATGTCTTTGACGCAGATGCTGTCGGCTCCCATCTTTTCAAGATCTTTGGCCTTGTTAACATAATAGTCGATGTTGTAAACCTCGCCGCCCATCCGTGGTTCGGTCATGGTGTAGCAGATGCAGCCCTGGAAATGTTTGCCGAACTCTTTAATCACCGGAACGACGGTCTCAAAGTTACGATAGTCATTTAGGGCATCAAATGTCCTGAATATATCCATCCCATTTTCACAAGTTCTTTCGACAAAGGCCTTGGCAACATCATCGGCGTAGTTGCGATACCCCACCAGGTTCTGGGCCCGCAGCAACATCGAAAACGGTGTTTTTTTAATGTAACGCTTCAAGGTGCGAATGCGTTCCCAGGGGTCCTCATTTAAAAATCGGTGCATGGTGTCAAAGGTCGCCCCACCCCAGACTTCCATGGCCCAGTAGCCGACCTCATCCATCATCTCAGCCACTGGAATCATATCTTCGGTGCGGCCGCGTGTGGCAAACAAAGATTGATGGCCGTCGCGAAGGCTTAAGTCCTCGACCTTGACGGGATTCTCTGCTTTGGGTCGATCTTTGTCGTAATTCATTTTCGTCATTTTTACTTGATTGTCATCGCTCATTTTTTGTTGCTCCTTTTAAAACATTTCATGTTTCGTATTTGGTATTTTGTGCTTTTGATCGACGGATCCATATTTCTGAAATCTTCAGGCCACCCAAACACAAAACACTTTTTATCGTTTGCAAAACGTTCTTAGCTGCATCAACGTGCGAATCTGCATTTGCGTTTGCCTGCCGTTCAGGGCCCAGGGTTTGATAACCTGTGTGGGTGCCCGCGAAACCAGCGGCATGGCCGGGCCGGCAGCTTGGGCTTGCATAGCGGACTGCATTGCGACGGCTTCCTCTTCCGCTTTAATATGCAGCAAAACTGCCGAAATGGCGGCAGCCGCTTTTTTGACATCTCTCATTTTAGCTTCCTTTTTTGTAGGTTGAGCCGGTTGAGCCCGTTACCGGTTTTGCCGGAAAATAGCTTAGCCCTTACATGAGTTTAACGGGCTAACGGGCCACGGGCAAACCTTCTTTTACATCGGTATATTGCCATGCTTTTTGGGCGGCCGGGTCTCACGCTTGCTGCACATGACCTCCAGAGCATCGATCAGGCGTGGTCGCGTTTCGCTGGGCTCGATGACGGCATCGATATATCCCCGGCTGGCCGCCTGATAGGGGTTTGAGAATAATTCATCATATTCTTTAATCTTTTGCTCCCGTTTGGCGGCCGGATCCTCGGCTGAGTTGATTTCCTTGCGATGGATAATATTGGCGGCGCCGGCAGCGCCCATGACCGCAATTTCAGCGGTGGGCCAGGCAAATGCCATATCCGCTCCCAGATCCTTTGAGCACATCGCCAGATATGATCCCCCGTAATCCTTGCGGGTGACGAGTAACAGCTTCGGTACGGTCGCTTCCGAATAGCACCACAATAGTTTGGCCCCGTGCCGGATAATCCCACCCCATTCCTGCTGGCTGCCGGGCAGGTATCCCGGCACATCGGCGATGGTTAACATGGGGATGTTAAATGCGTCGCAAAATCGGATAAAGCGGGTGGCTTTATCCGAGGCGTTAATATCCAGGCAGCCTGCCAGCACTTTAGGCTGATTGGCGATAATACCGATGGCTCTGCCGTTTAAGCGAGCAAAACAAACCACCATATTGCGTGCATAATACTGATGGGGCTCAAAAATTTCGCCATGATCTACGATGCTGATGATGATCTCTTTCATGTCGTAGGATTTGTTGGGGCTGTCCGGTATAATCGAATTTAGAGCCGGATCGATCCGATTCGGATCGTCACCCGCATCGATGACGGGCGGGTCTTCCATATTGTTAGACGGGAGATAGGATAGCAGTTTTTTAATCCGCTCGATGGCATCCGCATCGCTTTCACAGGCAAACTGGGCGACACCGCTTT
>JASFIU010000234.1:0-7190 GCA_050122495.1 Desulfobacterales bacterium
TCTTCGCGCAAATGCCCCCCACAGGATTCTTTGCGATCCAGGGCATCAATCGCCATCAACTCTCCGAGATCCAGAAAATCCGCCAGACGCCCCGCCTTTTGAAAATTGAGGCAGTAAGTGCGATCACCCCCCGGTACCTTTAGGTTTTCCCAGAACTCCTCCCGAAGGTCCCGGATCTTTTCGATGGCGGTCCTTAGACCGGCCTCGTTACGTGTCACCCCCACATGATCCTCCATAATTCGCCCCAGCTCCTTGTGAAGGCTGTCAACGGTGCGCTTGCCATTTATGGAAAGCAGCTTCTTGGTGCGAGTGTCAACTTCCCGAAGAGATGCGTTGAAGGCATCATGATCAAGATTTAGCTCGGATGAGTCAGCTTCGGCGAGATAGCCTGCAACGGTATAGGGCGCGATGAAGTATCCGTCCGCCAGTGCCTGCATCAGCGAGTTGGCCCCCAGCCGATTGGCCCCATGATCTGAAAAGTTGGCTTCTCCCAGCACGAACAGGCCCGGAAGGGTGCTCATCAGGTTGTAATCCACCCATAAACCACCCATGGTAAAATGCGCGGATGGATAGATCATCATCGGCGTTTCATAGGGATCCTGGTCGATAATGTTTTTGTACATGTCAAACAGGTTGCCGTACTTAAGCGCAATAACATCCCGACCGTCACGCTTGATGGCCTCCGAAAAATCCATATACACCGCTCGTCCGGTGGGCCCGACTCCCTTACCTGCGTCACATTGCTGTTTGGCATTGCGCGAAGCGACATCCCGGGGTACTAGATTACCAAAGCTTGGATATTTTTCCTCAAGATAGTAATCCCGCTCATCCTGGGGAATGTCGTTCGCCGGCCGTTTGTCGCCCGGCTTTTTAGGAACCCATACCCGCGCATCGTTGCGCAGACTCTCACTCATCAGGGTTAATTTGGTCTGGTGGTCGCTGTAGTGCGGTATCCCGGTTGGATGAATCTGAACAAAAGAAGGATTCGCCAAATGAGCGCCCTTTTTATAGGCTTGAAAAATGGCACTGGCGTTGGATGAAATAGCATTCGTGGACAGATAAAACACGTTGCAGTATCCACCCGTTGCCAGAATCACCGCGTCGGCGGCATATGGTTCCAAATCTCCTGTAATGAGGTTACGGGCGATGATCCCTCGGGCCCGGTTGTTAAACACCACCAGATCCTGCATCTCATAACGTGGGAACATTTTGACCTGCCCGGCGGCGATTTGTCGCGACAGTGCTCCATACGCCCCCAGCAATAGCTGCTGACCGGTTTGCCCCCTTGCATAAAACGTTCTGGAAACCTGGACTCCGCCAAAAGACCGGTTGGTCAGAAGCCCGCCGTACTCCCTTGCAAAGGGAACACCCTGCGCCACACATTGGTCGATAACCTCATTGCTGACCTGAGCCAGGCGGTACACATTGGCTTCCCGCGCCCGAAAATCACCGCCCTTGATGGTATCGTAAAAAAACCGCCAGATACTGTCACCGTCATTGGCATAATTCTTGGCTGCATTGATGCCGCCCTGGGCAGCGATGCTGTGGGCTCGTCGCGGGCTGTCCTGGATGCAAAATGTCCTGACATTATATCCCATCTCACCCAGGCTGGCGGAGACCGATGCGCCGGCCAACCCGGTACCGACGACAATGATATTAAATCGGCGGCGGTTGGCCGGATTGACCAATTTGATTTCCATCCGATGCCGATCCCATTTCTCAGCCAGCGGGCCATCCGGGATTTTTCCGTCTAACTGTTGCATGGTTGATCCTCCAACGTTCAAAATGCAATCATCAATTTTCTATTCAGGCGATTATCAATAGGTAAATAGGCAAAATTCCAAACCCGATACCAAACACAAGCGTGACCACCACACCCAGCTTCATGATCAGTGGCAGGTAGCGCGGGTGATTAATTCCGAAAGTCTGAAACATACTCCAGAAGCCGTGACTGATATGTACGGCGACAATAGCGACCGCAACTACATAAAAGAAAACCCACCAGGGATTGGCAAAGGTTGCCGCCATAAGCTGGTAAATGGGCATGACGGATTTGTCGACAAATGTGAATTTAAATAGATGGAGAACGACAAATATAAGGATCAAAACGCCGGTATATGGCATGGTATTGGATCCGATCGTTCGTCCGCCGGGGTTTTTGTATACGTGGTATCCTGTCGGCCGAGCTTTTGAATTTTCGAAAAACAGAATGAGGCCAACCAAGATATGAACCAGTCCCACAATGGCCAAACCGATATTAAAAACGCCCAAATACGGCTGCAGCGAATGCAGTTTGGCGGCATATTCATTGAACGCTGCAGCCCCTGCAAATGCCATAATATTGCCGAGCAGGTGCACCGCTAAAAAACCAATCAGGCACAGACCGGAAACGGCCATCAGGATTTTTTTACCGACGGATGAACCAAGTATGAAAAGATACCAGTTCATGGGGTCCTCCCCTGGAGTAGTTATGGGTTATTTGTTATTCGTTATTTCATGAACTGCAGCGTTCTCTCTTTTACCAATAACCCATAACGAATAACTTTGAACGAATAATTCTTAATTGGGTTTTCAACCAATTAAGAATTATTTTGGGATTTCTCTGGGGTCCGTCATATTCTCAGGCTTCAGCATTTCGTCCAGTTCCTCTTTTTTGAGCCAGCCCTTTTCGAGCACCAGTTCATAGACACTGCCGCCGGTTTTCAGGGCTTCCTTGGCAATAGATGCCGACTTTTCATATCCGAGCACCGGGTTGAGTGCGGTGACCAGACCGATGCTGTTTTCCACATATTGCCGGCAAACGTCCCGGTTGGCTTCGATATCGACGATACAGCGGCTCACCAGAGTAATGCAGGCATTTTTTAAGATCAGCAGGCCGTGCAGCAAGTCATAAGCGATGATGGGTTCGGCCATGCATAACTCCAGTTCACTGGCTTCAGCGGCCATGGAGACCACTGCATCATAGCCGATAATCTGGTAGCAGACCTGGTTGACCAGTTCAGGAATCACCGGATTGACCTTACCGGGCATGATCGAAGATCCGGGCTGCATGGGCGGCAGGTTGATCTCGTTTAAGCCGCAACGTGGACCGGAGGACATCCAGCGCAGATCGTTGCAGATTTTGGATATTTGGACCGCAGCCCGCTTCATGGTGGCCGACATCTGCGCAAACGAACCGGCATTCTGGGTGGCTTCCACCAGGTTGCGAGCCCGGCGCAGTTTAAAGCCGCTGACTTCCGATAATTTCTCGGTGACGAGATTCGCATAGCCCGGCGGGCTGTTCAGCCCCGTCCCGATAGCGGTCGCGCCCATGTTGATATCATGAAATTCTTCTCCGGCACGTTCCAGAGCCACTGCGGCGCTGTCAATCATTACCGCATAGGCGGAAAATTCCTGGCCCAGGGTCATGGGCACGGCGTCCTGGTTTTCGGTGCGCCCCATTTTAAGCACATCGGCAAAGGCTGCTGCTTTGACTTCCAGTGCCTCTTTGAGTTGGACCATGGCAGCCAGCAGATCTTCGAGCGAAAGTAGCACCGCCAGTTTAATGGCTGTCGGGTAGGCATCATTGGTGGACTGGGAGCAATTTACATGGTCGTTGGGGTGTAAATAATCATATTCGCCTTTTTTTCGCCCCATGATTTCCAGCCCGCGGTTGGCAATCACCTCATTGGCGCACATGTTGGTGGAGGTCCCGGCCCCACCCTGAAACATGTCCACGGTAAAGTGCTCATGGTATTTTCCGGTCAGCAGCTCATCACAGGCCCCACAGATGGCCTCCGTCTTATCTTTTTCCAGAACGCCCAATTCATTGTTTGTCAGAGCCGCGGCCTTTTTGACAAATGCCAGTCCTTCGATCATGTGCTCGAAGTTCTTGACGTAAACACCGGAGATAGGAAAGTTTTCCATGGCACGCAGAGTCTGCACGCCATAATAAACCTGCTCAGGTATCTCACGCTCTCCCAGCGAATCGTTTTCGAGACGCACAGCGCCTTTCAGGTGTACCGGGCTCTCTACATGTGCGATACTTTGCGATACGACCCTGAGCCGTTCACTGACGCGAGCTGCCACACGGGCCACAATGCGATAAAACACCTCGGGTTTTTCCGAGCGAAAGGCTTTAATCTCGTCTGTGGTTATCTGCCAGAGCGTCGCACCCAGGCGCGTAAAAGCACCGCTGGAATGGGGTACATCACCTAAAAATGCATCTTCACTGATCATCTGGCCGGCGCCCAAGGTGGCATAATGCTTTGTCGACCCGTGCACACCCCGCACGATCTCCACTTCCCCATCAAGGATAAAACCACCAAAGCGACGCGGCGTGGATTCGTGGAACAGCCATTCTTCGGCCTTATAAGCCCGTTGTTCCCCGTGATCAAAAAATTTCTTTAGCTCGGTCTTGTCGATACCCATTCGCTCAGAGATTCTGTTAAGAATTTCATCGACCTTAACCATAATGGATACTCCTTTCTGATTATGTGCCAGTTGTTAGCGCATTTAAAATCTATCGTCATTTATCGAATCCGTCAGTCTCTTATCAAATTACCAGAGGTGCGATTAGAAAAGCCAGGGTCACCGACAGTGAAATCGCAAGGATGCCAGGTATAATAAATGGATGGTCGAATACATATTTGCCGATCCGGGTCGAGCCGGTATCGTCGAATTCCACCGCTGCCAGTAAAGTGGGGTAAGTCGGCAATACAAACAAGGCACTGACAGCCGCAAAAGCGGCAATCGCTGCCACTGGACTGACGCCCAATGCCAATGCTGCCGGCATCAGGGCTCGGGTGGTAGCCGCCTGGGAATACAACAGCATGGCTGCAAAAAACAGGACCACAGCCAACAGCCAAGGTTTTGTCTCCAGCAGGTTGCCGGCAATTACGTTGATCTCTTCGAGGTGGGCCGCCACGAAAGTCGTTCCCAGCCAGGCCACACCGAGCACGCAGACACAAGCGCTCATACCGGATTTGAAGGTTGCGGCGCCAAGCACTTTATTGCAGTCGATCTTGCAAAACAGGGCAATCGCGGTGGCTGCACCCATCATAAATGTCATTATCGCCGCATCGCGTTTTAGAACCGGATCTTTGATAAGACCGACGGTGCTGCTGATGGCCATCGCGTAGCTGACTACGGCGATGATCGCAATCAAAAAAATCAGCACCGAAGTCTTGGCACCCGGTGGAATTTCCTGCTCAGATTTTTCTTTATCCTCCGGCAAAGATACAAGGCCCTTGGCGAGGCGATCCTGATAAACCGGGTCATCTTTGAGGTCTTTACCGAGAAAGTTCGTCACGGCAGCGGTTAGCATTACCGCAACAAAAGTCGTCGGAATGCAGATGACCAGCAATTCAACATACCCGACGCCCAAAGGCTCAAGCGCCCCTGCGAAGAACACCACCGCAGCCGAGATCGGAGAGGCGGTGATTGCGAGTTGTGAGGCAACGGTGGCAATCGACAGCGGACGGGACGGACGAATGCCTTCCCGTTTGGCCACTTCGGCAATTACCGGCAGCGTCGAAAATGCCGTCAGGCCGGTGCCAGCAAAAATGGTCATCGAATAGGTCACCAGCGGGCCCAGGAAGGTGATGTATTTGGGATTGCTTCGCAGAATTTTTTCTGCCAGTTGAACCAGATAATCCAGTCCCCCTGCGACTTGCATAGCGGCAATGGCCGCAATAACGGACATGATAATCAGAATTACGTCGATAGGTATACTTCCCGGTTCCAGGCCGAAGACCAGGGAGAGTACCAGTACGCCGAGACCACCGGCAAAGCCGATACCGATGCTGCCAAGACGGGCACCTAAAAAGATGAAGACGAGTACGACCAAAAGTTCAATAATCCACATCACTATTTTCCTTTCTTCATCAAAATTCGGAAATTCGATGTTTTTAGCATTCAAACGGTGATTTGACGGTTGTCCGCCAAATACCGCTCAGGATTCCCAAATTCTGAGACTTTATGCTTATGGGATTTGATAGGCGCCACTGAGATCTTTCGTGTGGCCTGTGAATATACCCTGGTTTTCATCTGTGAAAGTGGACGTCCAGGTGAAGTTAAACGTTCCCGTGAGCCCTTTCAGACTTTCTGTACCGCCGACAAATTCTCCAGTCACCTTGACGCCTTTTTTTAGCGGTTGGCCGCTGAGAACACTGTAAGCTTTCTCGCCTTTCAGGCTCCGCCAGACGCAGCGTACAGAACTGCCCGCCACAGAATCCGAAAGCCCGACGCACTCCGCCCAGAAGTCCTCTATTTTACCGAATTCATCCTTGAGGCTAACATTGCCTGCCAGCTTGAAAGTGCCTATCTCACGCCCCTCCACGAAGTCAAACGCCTGGCGTTGACCGCTGGCGATCCAGGTCCCCGCAAAGGAGCCAGTCTCCGCTGCTGATGCTTCCTGAGATAGGATAAAAACCGCGACCACCAGGGGGACGATAACGAATAAAGACAGCAAAAAAGCGTTCATACGGTTTTGCATCATGTTTCCCCTTTTTCTTGAGATTCTGAACTTTGCTTGCTCACAGAGTCAAGTTTTTATATGATTTGCCCAAATACAGCAAAGATTACGTCTTCACCTAACATGAGAGGATTATTTTGTCACCATCGTAGATAAATCTTTCACATGTTAACCCACAATTTTTCGCAACCATCTAAATTGTGTCATACGCGCCTGATGGTGGAACTTGGCAGGACTATAAATTTGTAGGATGTTCTAACGAAATATGAAATTTTGGGATTTTGTAGATTAGGTTTGAGAGTGTAAAGTCGTTAGTTTTGAATCTGGTTTTTATAAACACGGCCCCCTTGCATGATTAGGACGATCTTTTCTTGATATTGCTGCAAAACACTGATGTCGGTGAGGGGGTCACCGTCAACTAAAATCAGATCCGCCAATTTCCCGGCTTCAATGGTTCCCAGCCTTTCGTGCTGGCGGATGATTTCCGCATTGGTTTTGGTGGCGGCAACGAGTGCACCCATCGGCCCCATGACCTTGGCCTGGCACTCAAGCTCACCGGCTTTATAGCACTGCATGGGGCCGAGCAGGTCGCTGCCCGAACCGATTTTAACGCCGGCTTCCTGGGCGTGCCCCAAAGCGATGTAAGCCTTTTCCAGAGCCTGATCGATCTTGCGGATATTGTTTTCACTGGCGCCCAGCTCAAGACCCATTGCGGACAGCTTCTCGTAGGTGATGA
>JASFIU010000235.1:0-7162 GCA_050122495.1 Desulfobacterales bacterium
GGATAAAATCGCAGTACGGCGGTTGCCCGGGCATCGGTTTGTTCATCAAGGCCACATCGGTGCTGCAGCAGGCACAGGATTCAACCTTAAGCAAGACCTCCATGGGCCCGGGTGCCGGTGTGGGGACCTCCTGGATTTCCAGACGGTTGCGTTCCGTTAAAATAGCTGCCTGCATGGTTTCGGGTACGGTCGGCATAAGCTTTTGCTCCTTTTCATATTATTGCTCACGCAAAGACGCTAGGTCGCAAAGAATTTTAGGTTAAACCTTTAACAAAACCTTCGCGTCTTTGCGGCTTTGCGTGAGGCTCATATCTCTAGCTCACCTTAGTCAGTTTTTGTGAAAGCAGTAATCTGATGCGAACCCGATCCTTTTTTGGTAATCCGGCCAGGCACAACGCCTAGCGTACCTGCCAGATAGTTGAGTACCGAAATACCGCAAAATCCGCCCTGACAGCGCCCCATTCCGGCCCGGGTCGTGTGTTTGACGGCATCCATGGTATCGGCACCGCGATGGATGGCTTCTAAAATCTCCGCTTCGGTGACCTGCTCACATCGACATACGAGGTGCCCGTATTTGGGATTAGCAGCGACCAGTTCTGCTTTTTCAGCAACCGAAGCCGGCTCGAAACGGCGCCATCCCGTCCGGGCGGATTGAAATTTTTTGTTCTGCTCCAATGCCAGGCCAGCCTCTGCAAGCAATGTGATGATGTATTCGGCAATCGCCGGTGCGGCGGTCAAACCCGGTGAGCCGATAGCCGCGTGAATTACCCCGGGCGCATGTCTGGAATGATCGATATAAAAATCACCACCGGCGGCCATGTTATTTTCAGAACGGATACCGGCAAACGCGGTGATGACATCTTTTTCAGTTATAGCCGGAATCAGTTTTTTCCCCATGTTAAAAACTTCTACTAGCTTCTCCCTGCTGACGGCGGTATCGGTTTTATGTTTGGGAGGGGTAAAATATCCTAATCCGATGAGCAGGTTCCCATGGGCTGTCGGCGTAATCATCTCGCTGTGATCCCGGCCGAAGGTTCCGTAGACCATATTACGCAATAGATGCGACACTGATTTGTCCAGAACAAGCATGGTTCCTTTTGTCAGCGTCAATTGGATATCCGTATCACCCACCATCTTGGCGATTTCGTCCACAGACAATCCGGACGCATTGATAATATAGCGGGTTTTAAACCGCCCGGTCGAAGTGTACACCTCGTACCCAAAATCTTTTTGGCGTTTGATATCCATAACCACAGAATTAAAATAAAGGTCCAAGCCATTCTGGACCGCGTTTTCGGTTAAGGCAAATGTCCATTCAGTCGCATAGATGGCGCCGCTTACACTTTTGCCATACAATGCCCCGACAGCCTTTTTGCTGACATGCGGTTCGATTTTACGAATTCTTTCGGGACCCACGATTTTGTGACCGGCGGAAACTTGGTTTTGAAAGGCCCAGGCTTTGGCCGTTTTTAATTTTGCCAATTGATCGGTGTCAAAGGCCAAAAAGATCTCATCAACTTCTTTAAAGGTGACATCCAATTCTGAAGCTAGTTTTTTGTAACGTGCGGCCGCATTGTATGAAAGTTTGATTCGCAGCTGGCCGGATGGGAACATTAAGGGCGAATGCAGCATAGAAGGGTTGGCTTTGGAAACACCGAATCCGGAAAAGGATTCTTTTTCAATTAAAGCAAAACGGCCGTTGTATCTGCACAGCTCTCTGGCAATCATGGCGCCGACAATGCCGGCTCCGATGATGATGACATCATAGTCTGCCTCATGCCGGGGATAGTTGTTGGAGGTTTGTGTCATGGGGCTTGTTGGTTCGCCTTAAGGCAGCCGACGGCTTGACGCCTGTCGAATGGTTATTCAACCTGAGCCATTGGCGCGTATTTGTGATTGATCAGTTCATGT
Organism: Desulfobacterales bacterium; assembly: GCA_050122495.1. Lineage (GTDB taxonomy): Bacteria > Desulfobacterota > Desulfobacteria > Desulfobacterales > JAHEIW01 > JAHEIW01. The sequence goes on from JASFIU010000235.1 coordinate 1,912, forward strand.
CTAGGCGGACTGAAGACATCGACCAGCAGCACCTCCTTATCCAGCACCTTCCATGAATGCGCCTGGTCGGATTCAATCAGATAGCCGTCGCCAGGTCCCAATAGCAGCTCAAGCCTTTCTTCCGGGAGTCGCAGAATAATGTCGCCTTCAATAATATACCCGCCTTGTTCGGCCTTATGGATCTCAGTCGGCCATTCCTGATGCGGCTGAAAACGATAAAGGATCATCATCAGGTTTTTGCCTTTGACCAATTTGCGGGAGATATTCTCGTTGACAGTCTCCCATGGAATTTGATGCCAGTTAATGCGGGCATTCATTTTAAGATAACTCCCTTGATTCGTTTGGTTTAAAGCTCCCTCATTCTCACGGCCCGCTGCAGCCGTTGATTTAGTCTGCTGATGCTGTGGCCGGCATTGATATCGCCTGTCAACGAAACGGGCTAAAAAACAGTTTTGGGGCTTGTTTTATTCGAATAGATGCGTTATATAACGTTCGCACACATGTGCAATCATTGCACATGTGTGCTAAACCTGTATCGGCATTCACTTTTTTTGTCAATCAAAAAGAAAAGCGACATGGATGTAACTCACACACGACTATTGGAAGGCGCTCAGACCGCCCAAGGGGTGGCGGTCATCATTGATGTATTCCGGGCCTTTACCTGCGAACCCCTGTTGTTTTCTCTGGGTATTGAAAAATCGATTCTAGTGGCAACCCCGCAAGACGCATTTGCCCTTAAAGAGAAAATAAACGAGCTGGTTTTGATCGGAGAGGTCGAAGGTATGCCCATTGAAGGCTTTGATCTGGGTAATTCACCCAGTGAGATCCTAAAGAAGGGGCGGGCCTTTTTTGAAGGCAAAACCGTGGTCCACAGAACCTCTTCCGGAGTTCAGGGTGTCCTGACCGCCCTGGATGTTGCCGACGAAGTGTTGCCGGCCAGCTATGCCTTGGCGGGGTCCATTGCCCGGTATATTCAAGCCAAACAACCGCCACGGGTGAGCATCGTCTCCATGGGCTGGGCCCTAAGGCACAAAGCCCCCGAAGATGAGTGGTGCGGTCGCTATATTGCACACCTTTTAGGTGTTGCGGATTACAATCACAATGAGGCCATCCAAGAGATCATATATAATCAAACGACCCAAAAGTTTTTCGATCCCGAAAAGCCGCATTTTCCCCCGGAAGACCCGATCATGTGTTTACAGTTGAATGTGCATAATTTTGTTCTCAGAGCCGAGCGTGATGGTGACGGGGTCGTGGTTAACAAGATCGATTTCTAATCCCGCACCCATAGAGAAAAAGGCCGATGCCTGTTAAAGTTAAAAAAGCACTGACATCCAAGGGAGTTCGCATGATAATGGATGCTGCGATTGCCAAGGCCTCGGAGATGGGTATTGCCGTTACGGTCGCCATCGTTGATGATGGCGGGCATTTATTGATGCTGGAACGGATGGAGGGGGGACGATTTCACACCGTTCATTCGGCCACGACCAAAGCGGTCACGGCAGCCTCCAACAAAAGACCTACCGAGTCCAAAGGGGCCCAGGGCCAGGAGCTGGACGTGCGTCAAACCCTGGGACTGACGCTGGCCAGCGGTCCCCAAAACTGGACGGCTCTGGAAGGCGGTTATCCGGTGGTGGTCGCCAACGAGTGTATCGGCGCCATCGGTGTGGCCGGCGGCTCAGGGGAACAGGATAAAGAAATCGCTCAAGCAGCTGTAGCTGCGGTCGGTTTCTCCTAAATTTGCGCACAATCAACAGAAATCAGCTAAGCGCTAGCCTCTGGTCTCAGGCGTTAGTCACTGGGTTCAAAGGTTCAAGGTTCATCGTTCAGAGGTTAATTGACAGATGAGGACCGCACCGCAGGGTCGGCCTCCGTGTCGACCTCAGAGAAGCGGGCGCAGCCTGCGACGAGCTACTTTCGGCCAGAGCTCAAGTTGAAGGCAGCCGAGTCGAGGTCCGCCCTGCTTTTGAACTTCTAAACCCAGAATCCGATAATTCTTTTCGGAAAGCCATAAAATGTCTCAAGCAGCTAAAGCTGTCGTTGTAATGGGAACCATGGACACTAAAGGGCCTGAACTGGCGTATTTGGCGCAACAGGTTACCTCAGCAGGGTGTCGCGCCATCTTAATGGACGTAGGTGCCCATGCTGAAAGCAATACGGCAGCGGAAATTTCCGCCGCTGAGGTCGCTGCGGTCATAGACGAGGACATTGAAGCCATCCGGGCATTGCCCCGAGGCGAAGCCGTTGAAAAAATGGTCGCGGCTGCATCGCTTTATCTTCAAAATATGGTTCAAATCGGTGAGGCCCATGGTGTTATCGGTGTGGGCGGCTCTGGGGGCACGACCATCTGCGCTGCGGCCATGCGGGCCCTGCCCTATGGTGTGCCCAAATTTATGGTTTCCACCCTGGCATCCGGAAATACGCGCTGGCATGTTGATATCGCTGATATCGTCATGATCCCCTCCCTGCTGGATATCGGGGGCCTGAATCCCATGCTGGAAATGGTTTTAAACAATGCCGCCCAGGGGATTGCGGGTATGGTAAAGGGCCATCAGGGCTATACGGCTTCCGGCAAAAAAGTCATCTCCATGACGATGTACGGCACCACCACCCCCGGCGTCAGTCGCGCCCGGCAGGTGGTTGAAGGCGCCGGGTTTGAAACCTGGGTTTTCCATGCCTCGGGCGTCGGGGGGCGCACCATGGAAAAACTGATGTCCATGGGACGCATTGATGCTGTTTTGGATATGACTTTGGCCGAGGTAGGCGCCCACCTGGTAGGCGGGCTGCATGATGCGGGTCCCCATCGGCTCGAAATGGCCGGGCAATTGGGACTGCCGCAGGTAGTGGTGCCGGGTGCAGCAGATACGATCGTACTACCGCCGCGCGATCAGGTGCCTGAAAAATTTAAAAACCGGACCCTCAATTTCCACAATCCGACCATGACCACCATGCGGACCTCACCTGAAGAAAATATAGCCATCGCCGAGTTTATTGCGGCGAAACTCAATCAAGCCAAGGGCCCGGTCGTTGTGATGCTTCCCCTGGGGGGGCTTTCAACCATCGACCGGCCGGAAAAGATTTTTTATGATCCGGAGGCCAATGGTGCCCTTTTTGATTCCCTCAAACGGAAGTTGTCTACCCGCATCGAAATCATTGAAGATGAACATCATCTGGATGATCCGGAGTTTGCCATCCTTGTTGGTGAGAAAATGGTAAATTTATTGAATGCTAAATAAGATTATAAGATCAAAAAATAAACAGAGGAGGCAGGGATGAAACAGTACACGCGAGAGCAGGTTTTAGAAAGACTCAAAGCAAAGTTGGCAACAGGTAAGATTATCGTTGCCGCAGGAGCCGGCACGGGGATTTCGGCCAAATTTGAAGAAGAAGGCGGTGCCGATCTGATTCTGGTTTTCAATTCCGGACGCTATCGCATGCATGGTCTGGGGTCGCTTTCAGGCTGGATGGCTTACGGCAATGCCAATGAAGTTACCCTGGAAATGGGCGAGCGACAGATCCTGCCGATTGTCAAGGAGGCACCGGTGATCTGTTCAATTAACGGCACCGATCCCACCATTGTCATGGAAGTGTTCTTAAAAAAGGTCAAAGAAGCAGGATTTTCGGGTATCAATAATTTTCCCACCATCGGCATGATCGATGGTAATTTCAGGGCGGCCCTGGAAGATACCGGTATGGGTTATGACAAAGAAGTGGCCGTAACCGCACTGGCGCATGAGATGGATTTTTTTACCACCGCCTATGCTTTCACGGCCGAAGAAGCCCGGCAGATGGCCGCAGCCGGCTGTGATTGCCTGCTGGCTCACGTCGGTCTTACGGTCGGCGGTTCTATCGGTGCCCTTGAAACCATGAGCCTGGATGAGGCAGCGGATAAAACCCGCGAAATGGCTGACGCCGCCAAGGCCGCCAATCCGGATATCATGGTGCTCTGTCACGGTGGGCCGATATCCAGTCCGTCGGATGTGGTCGAAATCCTTAAACGTGTTCCCATTGACGGTTTTGTGGGCGCATCTAGCATGGAGCGCCTGCCGGTGGAAAAAGGCATCCGCGAAAAGACAGCCGAGTTTGCGGCCATAAAACTAAAACCGTAAACGGGATCTCACGCAACGTTAGCTAGAATTCAAAAAAATAGCTGAGCAAAGCCGTATCCGCCCAGCTATTTTTTTTCTTGATGAAGACAGCCTATTCCGCTTGCGGTCCGTATTCTTGGCTTTTTTTCCAGTTCATGCGCTCACGCCAGTCCGGATAAATATAGCGGCCGATGCTGCTGTCCTCCGGGTGAAGGTAACGGGCTCCGGCCAGCAGAACAACGGTTTTCATTTCAGGTCTGTTCTCTTTGCTCTTGCGGCGCACAATATCCTCAAGATAGCCGGGGTCTTCGTGGCAATTGCCCCAGTTGTCGTGATGCATGGGGATAACCACTTTGGCGTTGAGGGCTTCGGAGATGCGCCACACATCCCAGGGTGACATCTTGTCGGTGTAACCCGGGGCATTGTTGCCCATGTTCATGGTGACGACATCCACCCCGTATTTCTCACCGACCATGCGGTAACCGTTGTGGTAAAGGGTGTCCCCCAAAAAGGCGATATTGCCGCCTTCGGTATTGAAGATAAAGCTGACGGCCACTTCTTCAAAGGGGGCGGGTGTCTCAAAACCGGTTTTGGTCGCAATGGTGTCGAAGTTGGGAGCCAGATCGATCTTCATATCTTCGATTTGAACGCTCTCGCCGACTTTGGCTACAATCATGCGGTCTTCCGGTACGCCCATATTCTTCATCATTCGCCGGGCCGCTTCCGGGGGTGCGATAAATTTACAATTGGTGGTTTGCAGCGCGGCGGCAATGGTGTAAAAGTCCATATGATCCTGATGGTGGTGGGTAACGCACACCGCATCCAGGCGCTCAAATTTCCAGGGATCGATCACATGCGGGTTGAGACGCATCCAGTGCAGTTTTTCAGCACCGCTGGTACGACAGACCCCGCAATATGAATAGTCCGTAAAAATACTGGGACCGGAATACAAATCAACGGTGAACACCGCACCGGCCTGGGATTTTAACGCATATGAGGGGCCGCCGAAATACCACAGGCAGCCGGTTCCGCCGGGTACCTCAAAGTTGGCAATCTCATAATTGAGAAAAGACCCCCATTCCGGGAAAACCTCCCTGAGCCAGATATCGCGGTTCATTTCCCGTGGTAACCCGATGGTACCCCCATCCATGACACCCATTTCG
>JASFIU010000236.1:0-7147 GCA_050122495.1 Desulfobacterales bacterium
CCTTATCTTCAACTTCTTTGTAGCCGTCTCCACGATTCCATACGCCCTTTCGGACTTCATCGGCAATATGCCCCTGCCGCCGATGGCGATTCTTGTGATGGTCCTGGTGCTTTATTTCTTTCTGGGTTGTTTTCTGGATGTGGCGGCAATGACGGTGCTGACGATACCCATCTTTTTCCCGCTGGTGGTCAGCCTGGGATTCAATCCTATCTGGTTCGGTATTATTTTCGTGAGGATGGCGGAGATCGCCATGATCACGCCACCCATCGGAATGAACACCTTTGTCATTGCGGGGGTTGTCAAGGATATGGATATCGAAATGGAGACGGTGTTCAAGGGCATTGTGCCATTCGTTCTGGCTGATTTCCTTCATGTTGCTTTGCTCATCTTGCTGCCACCCCTGTCTTTATATCTGGTGGAATTAATGATGTAAGGGGGGGATATTTCAACCCGGAGCCCGGAACATGTAACCTTTGGCCTATATAAGACTTAGAGAACGGCTGTAATCTGCTGGATGTCTTTTACTTCTTCGAGCGCAAGGATCAATTTAACTGCTTCTTTTAATTTCTTTTCCGGTATCTTAGCCCTGGCTTCAGCCGCGCAGGCCATAAACTTCGCTTCGATCGCCTTTTGGGAGACAGGGTTATCCGGATGCCCATAAGCCTGATCAATCCGTTTGACGTAAGTTTTACTATCCTTTGTCCTGATCTCCAGAAATCCGTGTGTTGCGTCTCTCAGGCCTAAGTCAGGGTCCAGCTCGTATCTTATTTTTTGGGCCAGCTGCAGGACATTTTGATCCCTTAGTCGTTTTGGTGTGAAATGCTCCAGTCCCACTTCTTTATGCCAGAGTGCGGTGGCCACCGTGAACGGAATGCTGAATTTTGCATCGATAACTGTCTGAGGAGCCTTTTTTACATTCTCCGGCTCGCATAGCATCCGGTTAAAAGAGCTGACGATCACCCGGACACCTGCAATGTTGTCGGAATCCAGGGAATGTTCTTTGAGGATATGCAGGGCCGCCTCGATATACGTATGCGTTCCCCGACAGGCCGGCCAGGGCTTAAAGCTGATTTGGGCCCCTTCAAACTTTGTCCCCAGATCTTCAATCAATCGCAACCGCTCGTAGTTGCCCTTGGAATACAGGTTAAAGAACCCGGCCTTTCCCTCGAAAGGCTGGTCGAATCCCCTTACTCCCTTTTGGGAAAGCCTTGCAGCCAAAACGCCGGCCTGGGCCGCAAAAGCGTCTCGAACCGATCGAATATCGGAATGCGGACTATACCTTAATTCGGCGCTGCAGGTTGATTGACATAGGGTTAATGAAAATGCATTGAGAATTCTTTTTTCATCGAGATTCAACAATTTCCCCGCAGCCGCGGCGGCTCCGAATGATCCCAGAATTGGGGGTATATACCAGCCGTACTCGCCCGGATTCTCATTCAAGGCCAGCCCGAGGCGGCAGACAATATCGCATCCGACCGCCAAAGCGATGATGAAGTCTTTGCCGTTCACATTGCCGATGGATTCGGCTATTGCAAGGGCAGCAGGCACTGTTGCGGCATTGGGATGGACAAGCGCAAGATCATGGGCATCCTCAAAATCAAGGGCATGCGCCATGGCGCCGTTGGCAAAGGCCGCCATATGTGCGGGGACCCGGACGCCAAAACCCAGTATCGTGCTCTCCTTTTTGCCGCCGCTTTCTCTGGCAATCTCCACAAAGGCTTTGCATTCTGAGCATAAGCCGCCGGCTGCAAGCGTGACTCCCAGCGCGTCAAGCAAGCTCATTTTGGTCATCTCCACGGCCCGGTCGGGAAGATCCTTATAAACTGTATTTGCAACATATTCAGCCAGAATCATCGATTCGTTCATAGGTCTATGCTCTATCTTTTCTCTTAGGTTGCGTTCTTACGGTTTCAACCTGTCTCTATTACGATCTCATCGCCTTCGCGAACAAACCGTGTATCGATTCCCTGATCGATTGTGATTTCGTCCATATATCGCACAACATCTTCAAAGCGCACATCGTCCGATTTTAAGATTTGCGGCTCGGATCGAGCGGTGAGATATACCGGAAGAAACGAAATTCGCTGGATGCGCTTGCCCGATATAATACATTTGATAATCAGAGATTTTCTTGTCTCCGGCGGCAAAGGGTATTCACGCTTTTGATCCCACTGCGGATTAAGCTCTTCAATTTCTTTATGACGTGCGGTTTTATAAAGGTCTTTCATAAAGGCGGAGGGTTGTTCGATGGCGAAGTTGCCCAGGCTGTACATTATGACTTTTCCTTTATAGACCTCGATACCTTTTAATATATGCGGATGGTGCCCCAGAATGAGATCCGCACCGCAATCGATGGCCTTTCGGGCGATCTCGCGTTGGTAATCTGCGAGTTGGGCCGGCACAAAGTGTATCCCCCAGTGAATCGATAGGATGACGATGTCGGCCGCCGATCGGGCGCTTTCAATATCCGCGGCCATGGCCTGAAGATCGTTTTTGTGAGGGAAGGTATGGATCCTGCAGCGCGAACCGGGCTGATCGGGTTCGACCGGTTCGTAGAAGGTCCAGGCGCGGAGAGGCGCGCATCCCGGCCGGTCTGTCTCCGCCCAATATCCAAAGGGTAAAATCGAGTTATAGGCCAAAAAGGCGATTCGGGTGGCATTCCTTTCCAGGATCGCAGGCCTGCGCGCCTCCGCGATATTTGCACCGGCGCCGATGGATTCCATTCCGTTTGCCTTAATGGCATCGATGGTATCGAAAAAAGCTTCCCGGCCGAAGTCCATGCAGTGGTTGCTGGCGAACGAGACCACCTGAAAACCGGCCTTGCTGAGTGCAGGGGCGGAATTCGAATGCGCTCGCATGGGTAGTCTTGCCTGGGGCAGGGGGATTCCGCGGATCGAGAGGTTGGTTTCCAACTGACAGAAGCAGATATCGCCCTGTGTCAGCACGCCGGATACATGCCGGAACATGGACTGCGGATTATCCCGGTTCGGTCCCACGTCGCCGACGGCATAGAGCACAATTTCTTTATCTTTCACACCGGCCACGGATCTTCCTTCCTCTATGTCCTCATAGGATCAACAGGCTTTAAAGCGCTTTTGGTCGAGACGCTGTATCTTGAAACCACTTCTAATCTGTTAAGACCCTGATCTCATCTCCCTCACGGATAAACTCGGTATCCAATCTTTGGTCCCTGCAAATCCATTTCATATAATTCAGTACGTCTTCGCTGCGCGGGTCGGCTTGCGGCAGTGGCGTCGGCCGGCCTGTTTTCGAGATCCATAAAGGCAAAAAAGATACATGGCGGAGTTTTTTATCGGTTATTTGACACCTTACCAGTATCGATTTCTTTGAATCTGGCGGGAACGCATAGGTCGGATATTCAGGATCTATTTCCAGGAATAGTGACCGATCTGGCAGTAATTCTGATGATCGATTTTTACATCCGTAATGACCGGTCTTTGCATGGCGGCCGCCATCGCATCTGCCACCAGCCCGGCTATGGGGAGATCCATACAGAAGTTGCAGAGGCTGAAAAAAATCGCCTTGCCCTTGTAGACTTCGATGCCTTTTAGAATATGGGCATGGGTCCCGATGATGATGTCGGCGCCGGCATCGATGGCGGCATGGCCGACCTCGTACTGATACCCGGCGATAACCGCAGGAACGAAGTGAACCCCCCAGTGCATGCTGACCACCAGAACATCGACCGCCTTCCTCAGGTTTTGAATATCCCTCACCATGGCGTCCAGATCATCCGGAAATGCCTTTGTAATAATCCGCGGCGGGGTGCCCGGCTGCCAATCGGCCTGCTCGTAAGCGGTGGAAGCCCTGACAGGCGCTACACCTGATTTATTCTCTCTGGCATCGAAACCTTTAGGGACAACCGAACAGTAGGCCAAAAACCCCACTTTGGTTTTCTTGCGCTCGAAAATCGCGGGCCGTCTGGCTTCAGAAATGTCGCGGCCCGCACCGATCAACTCGACTTTGTTTTTTTTCATTATATCAAGGGTGTCGATCAGGGCTTCTTCACTGTAATCCAGGCTATGATTGGAAGCAAAAGACATGACGTCAAAGCCGGCAGCGGCAAGCGCATTGCCGACGCGGGGGTGCGCGATCGAACCGAGGCCCATATTCAATTGTTGTGTCCCCCTTAAAGAGAGATTGCTCTCCAGCTGGCCGAAGGTGATGTCGGCGCTTTGAAGGATCGAACGCGTCGAGTCAAATACCTCTTCCGCGTTGGCGCGCTTTGGGCCTACGTCACCAACCGCAACCAGAGTAACCGTGCTTTCGTTGGCCATTTCCTATTTTACCTCGCATGTCTTAAATTGAGCGGTAATCCGTCCGCCTGATAATCTCATCCTGAACGGGCTTGCCCAAATTGACGAAATAGGCGCTGTAACCGGCCACGCGCACGATGAGATCGCGATGCTTTTCGGGCTTTTTCTGGCTGTCCAGCAAGGTGTCCTTATCGACGACGTTGAACTGAACGTGTTTGCCTCCCTGGCTGAAATACGTCCGCATGAGGAGGGAAAGCTTGCGGAGGTCTTCTTGAGTTTTGAAAGTGGAGGGATCGAATTTCATATTCAGCAGGGTTGCTTGAAAGGGATCCTGATTGACTGCCATGGCGCTGCGCAAGACGGCAGTGGGGCCTTTCGTGTCTTTTCCCTGGGCCGGGGACAGGGAGCCGTCGGCAAGCGTTTCGCCGGCGAACCGACCGTCCGGAGTGGCACCCGTCATGGCACCTCCGGGCGCATGGGCGGTAATTGAAATGGCGGTGGCTTTAGTGGTACCTCCCCACGCAGTGGGAAATGATGCCGCTGTATCGGCCCAGAAATGAAACAGGTCGGCTGCGATCGCATCCACATAGATGTCTCCGTTCCCGTATTTGGGTGCCGCCAGGCACATCTTGCGAATGCGGGAATCGGCTTCTCCTTCCCAGTTTGCATCCAGGGCCGCTTTCAGCTCCTGCAACGAAATCTTTTTCTCATCGAAAACGAGTTTCTTGATCGCAGCCATTGAATCGGCCACATTGATCATGCCCACCAGGTTGAGTACCGAACCGTTTTCAAAAGGCATCACTCGATCAAGGGCATCCCGGCCTACCTTGATGGCATCATCCATCAAGGCTGAGTGCACCGCATCTGGAAACAGTCGTGCATGGGCCTGAAGCAGGATATTATGCTCTTCAGCCGCAAGGCCCATGAAGTGCTTCAACTGCTTTTTGAAAGCCGACATCAGGGCATCAAAGGAATTGAATTCTTTGAATTCCCCGGTCTGGGGGCCCAGCTGTATATCGAGATATGGATCAAAGCCGTTATTCATGAAAATCTCCAACACCCGCGGGACGATGAACATGCCGATGGCGGATGTTCTCGATTTTCCGGCAAGGTTGACATCCAGGCAACCTGAAAGTCCGTAATCCCTAGCATCTTTCAGCGGGACGCCGTTGCTTGTCAGGTACTCGATGTAGGACTTGTCGCCGATAAAAGCGGGCAATCCCAAACCCAGTTTAACAACTTCGAGCGCTTTTTGCATGAGATCTTCGGGCGTCTTTTCATGCACCCGGACGGTGATCGTATGGTGCGGCGTTCGGCATTCCCGGGCCGCTTCCAGAATCAGATAGGACAGCGGATTGGTGGCGTCTTCTCCTTCCGTGGTAACCCCGCCGATCACCCAGTTGTTCCAGCGTGCCATTCCGGCCCATTTTTCGCGCTGCAGTTTGCCTCCACCGACAAAATTGTATTGCATGAGTTTGATTCGCAGGCATTCCAGCAACTCCAGTACTTCCGGATCGGTAATGCGCCCTTCTTGAATGTCTTTCTGGTAAAAAGGATACATGTACTGGTCGAATCGTCCGGGTCCTGAAGCGCCGCCCAGCACCATCAGCCACACAAACCAAAAAGACTGCATCGCCTCTCGAAATGTCCGGGCCGGTTTACCCGGCACCCGGCGGCAGGCTTCCGCTATTTGCAAAAGCTCATTTTTGCGGCGAGCATCTTTCTCGGAGGCTGCCATCTGTTCTGCCAGATCCCCAAAGCGCTCGGCTATTCGAACGATGGCCGACAGGGATATGATCACCGCCTCCAAAAAATCCCGTTTCTTTATGTCATCGGCGCTGAAGTAGCGCAATTCACCCAACTCGGCATTTGCGTCGGAAATGATTTTGTTGAGCCCTTCGTTGAGGACCTTGGCAAAATCCACGATGATCAATGTGTATGCCAAACCCAATCCCCAGCCCACGCCGGCCGAACCCTGCCCACGGCCCTCTGTTTTCTTCTTCCAGGGCGGACACAGGATGCCGGAACGGATAAACGGCCACAGGCGTTCATCGTCGTAATAGAGGCCCTGCCTTTCATCCAGGGTTCTGCCCTGGTCTGCCCAGAAATCATCCAGAGATCGCAAAAGAATCTCGTCCTTTTCTGAAAGGTCAAGGCCTCCGGCCCTCAGGCTCTTGATATCTTCCTCGGGCCAGGTCGGTCCCATGGTGCCGGCTTCCATTCCCATGGGCTTTGCCGCTATATTGCCGACAATGAGTTCATCGTCTTCGATGAAGATCGTACGATTATCCAGAAAATCGGCGGTGGCCTTCGCCCGCCTGAGGATTTGCGGCTCGCCTTCCGTCGTTTTTAAAGATTCGACAACCAGACGGGCCTTCTCCACACAGATGGGAAATTGCTTTACATCTAATTTAGACATCAATTTTTCGATTCGAGGTGTCATGACAGTGTTCCTCGTAAATATGTCCCGCAGCCGGGAGTCAGTGAGGTTAATGTTCTTCAGAATAGAGCAGTTTTGCTGAAATCAATGCAGCCGTCTTTTTAAGCTTTGAAATGATATCGGCCTCGAGCAATTTCGGCAGTTCTTCGGTATTTGTAAACAGGGATATTGCAGCCACCGGTCTCTTTTCGTAATCGAAGATCGGAACCGCGATAATATTGGAATCCGGATTTCGTTCACCTTTTGAGATCGCAAAACCATCGTCACTTGCTTTTCTAATTTGCTCCCTGAGCGCATCCGGATCAACGATGGTTTTCTGGGTGTAGCGTTCAAACGGCCCCTCTAGAATATGATCAACTGCGTGAGGTGCCAAAAACGCCATAATTGCCCTGGCACCGGCGGAAACGTGAACATCGACCCTATCTCCGGG
>JASFIU010000237.1:0-7147 GCA_050122495.1 Desulfobacterales bacterium
TTGAACCGCGGCCGCATTATCGAATCCGGCACCCATGTCGAGCTCATGGACCGGCAGGGATTTTACTACCGCCTCAGCCAGCTTCAGAATTAGCTTTAACAGAAGGTTTCAGGTGTCAGGTGTCAGCAAACAGATGATATATTGTGGAATCTGATAACTCTCAACGTCATCAGGTTCGTAATCCTGACACCTGAACACTGACACCTGACACCTTTAATAGAAAATCTCTTGCCAAAAGTAAAAGCAGATGATAAACAATTTCTCTTTTAAGGGCTATTAAGCGGGGTATTGATCTGATTCTCAATAGGAATATTAATAAATTGAAAGGAGGAATGTATAAATGGCTTATGATGCAGTGAAAATGGCAGACTGGCAGATTTCCGAGGCAGCTGAACCGAACATGCCGACACCGGAAGAATGGCGGGACAAACTCGGCCTTGAGAAGGATGAGATTCTCCCGATGGGCCGGCTGGCAAAATTGGACTTTTTAAAAATTATCAACCGTCTCCAGGACAAACCGGACGGGAAATACATTGAGGTGACCGCCATCACGCCGACCCCTCTGGGTGAAGGTAAAAGCACCACTTCCTGCGGTTTGATGGAAGGCCTCGGCAAGCGCGGGGTAAACGTCGGCGGCGCTCTTAGACAACCCTCCGGCGGCCCCACCATGAACGTCAAGGGAACCGCGGCCGGCGGCGGCAACTCTCTGCTGATTCCGATGACCGAATTCTCGCTGGGTCTCACCGGCGACATCAACGACATCATGAATGCCCACAACCTGGCCATGGTGGCCTTGACCTCGCGCATGCAGCACGAGCGCAACTATAACGATGAACAGCTGGATCGACTGACCGGCATGCCGCGTCTGAATATCGATCCCACCCGGGTGGAGATGGGCTGGATCATCGACTTTTGCGCCCAGGCCCTGCGCAATATCATAATTGGTATCGGCGGCCGTATGGACGGCTTTACGATGCAGTCCAAATTCGGTATTGCGGTCGGCTCCGAGTGTATGGCCATCCTGTCGGTTATCCGCGATCTCGCCGATCTGAAAGATCGGCTCAATAACATTACGGTGGCATTCGATAAGAGCGGCAAGCCCGTCACGACGGGTGACCTCGAAGTCGGCAATGCCATGACCGCTTTTATGCGCAACACCATCAACCCCACCATGATGTGCACCGCAGAGTACAACCCCTGCATGGTGCATGCGGGACCGTTTGCCAACATCGCCGTCGGCCAGTCTTCTATTATTGCCGACCGTGTTGGATTGAAACTCTTCGACTATCACATCACCGAATCGGGTTTCGGCGCCGATATCGGCTTCGAAAAATTCTGGAACGTCAAATCCCGCTTCAGCGGATTGAAACCCCACGTTTCGGTTCTGACCACCACCATCCGCGCACTGAAAAGCCACGGCGGCGGACCCAAAGTGACACCGGGTATCGCCATGCCGGATGAGTACACCAAAGAGAACCTGGAAATGGTTGAAAAAGGCTGCGTGAACATGGTGCATCACATCAACACCATCCGCAAGGCCGGTATCAACCCGGTGGTTTGCATCAACCGGTTCTACACCGATACCGATGCGGAATGTAACATTGTCCGCAAGGCGGCCGAAGCAGCCGGCGCCCGCTGCGCCGAGTCCAAACACTGGGAACTGGGCGGTGATGGTGCCCTGGAATTTGCCGATGCCGTCATCGAAGCCTGTGAAGACGAAAACGACTTCAAATTCCTCTATCCGCTGGAGATGAAACTGCGCGATCGCGTCGATCTGATCGCCAAGGAAGTCTACGGTGCGGACGGTGTGGCCTGGACCCCGGAAGCTGAGGCCAAGGCCAAAATGCTCGAGGACGATCCCAAGTACGCCGACTTTGCAACCATGATGGTCAAAACCCATCTCAGCCTGAGCCATGACCCGACGCTTAAAGGCGCGCCCAAAGGCTGGACGCTGCCCGTTCGGGACGTGCTGATTTATTCCGGTGCGAAATTCCTGTGTCCCTGCGCTGGTACCATCAGCCTGATGCCCGGAACCGGCTCCAACCCGGCGTTCAGACGCGTGGATGTGGACGTCGAGACCGGACAGGTATCAGGACTGTTCTAATTCGAGTCATTTAATTGCAAAACGCAATGGGGCCTGGATAAACTTTCCAGGCCCCTTTTTTTTCCGGCTCATAAAAATGGTGTCAGGTTTCGGGTGTCAGGTGTCAGCAAACAAATGACTGTATGCAGAATCTGATGATTCTCAACGTCATCAGGTTCGTAATTCTGACACCTGAACACTGACACCTGACACCTACTGGTTCCTGACACCTGAAACCTGAAACCTATTTATTTCCAAAATTGAACACTGAAAGAAACTATAAGCGACGTTTAAAATGCGCGTTCTGCTGATAAACCCATATTACCCTATCTCCGAAACCCCTTCTCCCCCATTGGGCCTGGCCTATCTCGCGGCGGCCCTGGAACAGGCCGGCTTTCGGGTTAAAATTCTAGATTACGTTGTCTACCCGTATAGACGAAAATCGCTTGAATCTGAATTAAAGCGCTTCGAACCCCATATCGCCGGCGCCACCGCGGTAAGCATGACGGTTGATCATGCCCGGCAGGTCCTCAGCGATGTAAAGGCCATCGCTCCTGAAATTTTTACGGTAATGGGAGGACCGCACGTTACCTTTTGCGCCCAGGAAACCCTGGAAGGCTTCAGCGAGCTGGACGCTGTGGTCATCGGTGAGGGTGAAGAAACCCTGGTTGAACTCCTGGGTGCGATTGAAGGCCATCGCCATTTCGATACGGTTGCCGGAATCGCCTATCGGGCCGGTTCGAACATTATGACCACCGGCGGGCGTAACTGGATCAAAGACCTGGATGCCCTGCCGGCGCCCGCCAGGCATCTGCTGCCTCTGGGTCGATACCGGACACTGGGGCTGCCGGTCAGCATGACCACCAGTCGGGGATGCCCGTATAAGTGTATTTTTTGTGTGGGTCGCAAAATGGGCGGTGCCAGGGTCCGTTACCATAGCGCCGGGCGCGTCGCCGCCGAACTGCAATATCTGGCAAAACTGAAATTTCATCAAATTAACATTGCCGATGACCTTTTTACCGCCAATCAAGATCATTGCCTGGCGGTCTGCGAAGAAATCCTGCAAAGGGATTTGGATATCAATTGGACCTCATTTGCCCGGGTGGACACAATTTCAGAAAAGCTTTTATCAAAGATGAAAGCTGCCGGCTGCAGCGCGGTCAGTTTTGGATTCGAATCGGCAAATCCAGCTATCTTAAAAACGATCAAAAAAGGAATTACCATTCAGCAGATCCATAATGCCGTCCGCATGTGCCGGCAGGTGGGGATCAGACCGTATGCATCCTTTATTCTGGGTCTTCCGGGTGAGACGCCGCAAACGATTGAAGAGACGAAAGCGTTTGCCGCAAATTTGCAGCAAGAAGGCCTGGCCTATGGATTTCACATTTTAGCCCCATTCCCCGGCACCGAGGTTCGTACCCAAAATGACCGCCTGGGGATTCGGATCTTAACCGACGATTGGTCAAGGTATGATGCCAACCGGGCGGTCATCGAGACCGCAACAGTAAACCACCGAATGCTGGACGCCGTGGTGGTCGACTGGGAAGATCAATATAATCGCTACCTGGGTTATATTCAAAAAAATATCCGGAACGGAACCGCCACCGGAGATGAGGTCAGCCAGCTTAAAAACCTTGAAAGCATCGTGATGCTTTATAACTTGATGATGCAAAACCACATTGAAGAAAATGGATCGCTATCGCCGTCTGCCGCGGGTTCGGAAATCAGCGCAGAAAAGGGCCTTGAGATACTCATCGATCGCATCACACGCTCCAGTGACGTGGATCCGAACCAGCTCAAAGTCACACTGCAGCAGGTGGTTGAGAATGGGGGTTTAAGTTTAAACCATCGAGATGGAATGCTTCGGTGGGAATGGGAAAATTCATAGTGGGAAAGTGCCTAAATTGACTAAAGTGAGCTAAAGTGCCTAAAGTTTTGGTTTCGCTTCGCTCACTCTTTTTATAAAAAAGATAGAATTCCTTAACTTTAGTCACTTTAGTTCACTTCGAACTTTAGCGCACTTTTTTGGACTTTAGGCACTCACTTTTAAAGGGATTTTTGATGCCACTTCTATCCCAACCTCCAAGTCCCATATATTCGAAAGCTTTTTAATCCCTTCCATGGTCTGCTCGGCCATGGCTTCGAGGTGACTGGCCTTAAAGCCGAGACGGTCGGCCACCGGTCCCGCTGGTTCGATACCATTCCCCTCTTCTACTTTTCCGAAGCCCGTCATTAGACCCAGCTTGTTGGCGACATGCACAATATCGCTCAAGACACAGCCATTTTCACAGGATTCGGGGTCGTGGTGCCATTGAACGGCATTTGCGAGTTCCGTCGGAAAAGACCATTTGTGCAATATTTGCCCCCCGACTTCGGCATGGTTTGTTCCCAGCACCATGGATTCGGCTACATCCAAGGTTATGCCCTTTGTCACCATGGTTTCGATCTGCTCTAAATCTTTTTTTACGAAGTTGCCGAGTATTATTTTGCCGATGTCGTGCAGCAGGGCCGCTGTGAAAACTTCATCCGCATCGCGTATTTTCAATGCTTTCACCAATATTTCTGCAGCGACGGACACAGCGATGGAGTGCCGCCACAGCTCTCCGCTGCGCAAATCATACCCGGGAACCGACTTTTTCATCAATGGGCTCATACAGATGGTCATCACCACCTGCAGCAATCGTTTCCAGCCCAACAGCACAATGGCCTGTTTAACCGAACTGATCCTTGTGGGTATCCCAAAATAGGCGGAATTGGTGAGTTTCAGGATATTGCCGGTAAGCCCCGGATCATATTTTAAAATATTTTCAATATCGGTTACGGAAGAATCCGACTTGTCAAGCAGCGGAAGTAATTTTGCGGCCGTCACCGGCATGCCCGGAAATGCTTCCACATCCAGCATAACGCGATATAAATTTCGGTTTGTCACAATTTCTACCTCCAACGGGGTGATCGAATCCGCCAAAAGCGGATAAAAGTGCACACGTATATAGGATTATATCGGTCTGATGAAGGCAAAACTTGAGTCAATAACCACCCGCAAAGCGGTTGGCTTGGATTTTACCGCCATAGGCGGTAAAGGCGGGGCACGAAGTGCCCCAATTGTTGAAAACAACGCGGTGGAACCGGGTGCGAAGCACCCGGTTTGGAAAACCCAATAAATTAACCGAACATTGCTTTGATTTACAATTTTTTTGAATAGTTATTAAAAAATTTTATTAAACTTATAAAAAAATTGTTGACATACATTAAATATTTGATTAGGGGGATTAAAAACACCCATTCCCTCAACTGATCCATCACTATCCAAGTGATTCTATATATGTCCGCTTTTTTTTTGCCGGCAGGGGCAGATAATTAAAATGAATGAAAAGGAATGCATTTTAGGTGTACTTAAACAGGTAGCGGACGCCGTTATCAAAACTTTCGGGCGCAACTGTGAAGTCGCTGTTCATGATCTGTCCGATCTTGGTAAATCGCTGACATACATTGCAGGCGATGTTACCAAAAGAAAACCGGGTGCGCCCATTACCGATATGGCTTTAAAGGCGTTATCCAAAGAAGGCCGCGAAATAAAAAACAGATATGATTACAAGACAATTACCGACGACGGCCGCGAACTCAAGTCCACCACGATATTTATTCGCGATAGTCAAGGTGACCCGGTAGCGGCCTTTTGCATTAACTTTGATTCCACAGATTATCTAAATATAATTCGATCCCTTGAAGTATTTACAAAAACCAGTGATGCAAAGCAAACCCATGAATTAACCGAAACCTTTGCTCTATCCATTAATGATACCATCGATGCTCTCTTTGAACAGGCTGTTTCCGAGATCGGCAAACAGCCGCCAACGATGTCCACAGACGAAAAGATGAGAGTCGTTAAAACACTGGAAAGAGAGGGCACTTTTAAAATAAAGGGCGCGGTTAATGAAGTGGCTTTGAAGTTGGGCGTTTCCAATTATACGGTTTACAATTATTTAAAAAAGATCCGCGCAGCCCAGGCAATTGATAAAGCGAATGTGATTGTTTAGTGATGTTTCTGATCTTGATCCGGTTACCGCAGTCGCGCAATCGGATCCTGCTGTCATCTATCCCGCTATTCGGAAGTTGGCTTCGACCGAATATGCAAAGCGCCATCTTTTTGTTAAGGCTTTTGATATTGCACAAGACGAGGACCCCCCATGGAAATCAAAGAAATTATCAGCCAAAATTGCAAGTATCTGATCCAGACGCCCCCGGAGCGCGAACTTCCCGCAACGCTTTCACCCGCTACGGCTTTAGGGGTGAGAGCCTTCCACCGGCAATTGCCGGGTTACAAACCCACACCGCTGGTCCGGTTGGAGCGTCTTGCCCGCGCCTGGGGTTTTAGGGATATTTTCGTCAAAGACGAAGCGCCCCGCTTCGGGCTCAAAGCCTTTAAAGTGCTGGGCGGCAGCTATGCGGTGGCCCGGCTGGTATGCCAAAAGCTGGGGCGCCCCTTGAGCAAGGTGCCCTATGCCCAGCTGGTGAGCGACGATGTCAGAGAACGTATCGGCCAAATCACCCTTGCAACCGCCACCGACGGCAACCACGGCCGTGGCGTCGCCTGGGCTGCCGAGCGACTGGGTCAAAAGGCGGTGATCTACATGCCCAAGGGATCCGTATCCAGCCGGGTGGCTGCCATCCGCTCCCATGGCGCCACCGTGGAGGTTACCGATTTAAACTACGACGACGCCGTCCGCCTGGCGTGCCGCAAGGCCGAAGAAAATGGCTGGTACGTGGTTCAGGATACAGCCTGGGAGGGATATACCGAGGTGCCCCTTTGGATCATGCAAGGATATCTGACCATGTGTTCGGAGACGGTTGATCAGTTGCGGGCTGAAGATGCCTATCCGACCCATATTTTTGTGCAGGCCGGTGTGGGTGCTCTGGCCGGGGCCGTAGTGGGCCACTTGGCCCAGGTATTTCAGGAGCCGCGCACCAAGTTCATCATCATGGAGCCAAACAACGCGGCTTGCATCTTTGCTTCGGCCGCTGCCGGCGACGGCCAACCCCATACGGTCACGGGAGAATTGGACA
>JASFIU010000238.1:0-7117 GCA_050122495.1 Desulfobacterales bacterium
CAGTGAAAGCCCGGGATATTTATACGACCACTTCTCAAAGCACCGCTGGACCGCTGCCTGTACCTGGGCCGGATTTTTTTGTGGAATGACCAGCAGCTCCACCTTGAATCCGGATTGCGGGAGCTGCCGAATCATCAGATCGGATCGGGTGCCTTTGATGACAGACGCATGCATATCGCCACCCCCCTCCGGTATTTCCAGGTTCCAGATCACGCGGATGTGGATCGGGATCCCTTTGACGCGGTAAACCAGTTCACCGTTGCAGAAATAATGCAGCCCATCGTCTTGGACATCATTTTGAATCGTATCCGGGAAATGATCCTGTTGGGTTATTTTGCTGAATTTATCCAGGGGGACCAATGTGGGCCAGCGCCGGGCATGCAGCAGCTCGATATCCTTTTGGAAGTCAATGGCCGCTCCCGGGAACAGCATCCAGTGGGTCATGTCCACCAGGTGGGTGGTGACATCCACGATACCCTCGCCCTGCACGTTGATGTCAAAATGCCACGGCGGCCGCACCAGGGGCTGGTCATTGACGATTTTATAAAGGTGATGAATGCTTTCCTTGAAGACGGTCGGGCTGCCGTCTTCATCCACCCGGGGCTCCCCAAACACGTCTGCTTGGGCCAGAAAATCCTTTTGCAGCATGGTCGTGATTTCAAAACGTTCGGTCATGATATCTAGACTCAAGGGCCTTTCCGCTTCCAGGGCTGCCTGCAGCAATGGGAGCCCATCGGCATGAATCACCCACGGTTTGTCCGCCAGGACCGAAAAACCGGCACGATTCAGCTTTTCGATGTATTCCATCCGCGTATGATTTTTACCGGCCATAACCACAATGTCGCCCTTTTTCTCTTCGATCAATTTTTTGAGGTAGTCCGGGCCGGTATAAACATGAATGCGCCAATCGACCGGATTATTTTCGCGCTTGTTGAAAGCGTCGACCATGTCCAAAAATCGATCCAGGTCCGGCCCCTGCTCCGAGTATACATAGATATCCGGGGATAAGGCCGGATGGGATTCGCGCAATACAAGGGCCGCATGAAAATGACCCGGGTTGAGGATGAGGATGGTATGCATGAGCTAAGTCCTTTCAGAAGTGGTTTCAAAACCCCATCTGGTAAGTTCATTGTGATATTCTGGCTTTTGCCGGGAAAAAGATTTAATGAAAATTTTTCGCCATTCAATTCTCTGTTACGAAGACGGTTTGTTGACCCGCAAGATCTTATATTTAACGGTAGCGCCGATTTTCGACTTTAATGCTTGAAACCACCGGGTACGGCTAAAAAAGGTGAAGAGCGTCACAATCGCAATAATCAGTGAGATCGGACTCTCGAAAAAAGAAAGCGGGTTCCCTTCGGACAGGATCAATGAGCGGATCAGGTTTTTATCCAGAATGGTTCCGAGAATAATGCCGAGCACCATCGGTGCGATCGGGTAATCCATTTCGCGCATAAAATAGCCGATGATTCCGAAAACGACCATAACACCAATGTCAAACAGCCGGGCCTGAATCGCATAGGATCCGATAACACAGAGCACAAACACTACCGGCATCAGCCTGGACCTGCGAATCGCCAGCACCTTTACCAGCGGTCGGACCATTAAGAGACCCAGAACAAACATCGCTACGGTGGCCAGCAGCACCATGGCCACCACCTGGTAGACAAATTCAGGGAATTCAATCATGATGAGCGGCCCGGGACGCACGCCGTGAATAAACATGGCCGCCAGCAGGACGGCGGCCGGGGCCGAGCCGGGAATGGCCAGGGAAAGCACGGGAATCATCGCACCGGCCACAGCTGAATTGTTTCCGGTTTCGGCGACCAGCAAACCTTCGATGCTGCCTTTGCCGAATTGCTTGGCTTCCTTACTCGAATTTTTAGCGAGATCGTATGATGTCCAGGCGGCGATGTCCTCGCCGACCCCCGGAATCGCGCCGATAAATGTACCGACAAGCCCGGAACGGATGATACTGCGCCAGTATTTACGGATGTTTTTGTAGCGCGGGAAAATGCGGTCGATCTTGCCTTTTACCACCTCCACCTTGGGCTGCTTCATCACGGTGATAATTTCGGCAAATCCGAATGCCCCCACCATGGCCGGAATCAGGTGGATTCCGCCGGATAAATCCATGTAGCCGAAAGAGAAGCGCTGGTAGGCATGATAGGGCTCCATGCCGATGGTAGCGACAAACAGGCCCAGAAAACCCGCGATCCAGCCCTTGAGCGGGTCTTTGGGTGCGGTTAAATTGCCGCAGATAACGATACCGAAAATGGCCAGCCAGAAAAATTCAAACGATTTAAACTTGAGGGCAAAATTGCCGATCAGCGGCGTAAAAAAAGCCAGCAGCAACAGCCCGATGACAGATCCCAGAAAAGAGCCCGTCGTGGCGATACCGATGGCTTTACCGGCCAGCCCCTGACGCGCCAGCGGGTGTCCGTCTACCGCGGTGGCGGCATTGGCCGGTGTACCGGGAATATTGAGCAAAATCGCGCTGCGGCTGCCGCCGTAAATTGCACCCACATACATGCACACCAAAATCAAAACCGCCGAATCCGGCTCCATCTTAAAGGTCAGGGTGGTCATCAATGCGACCCCCATGGTGGCCGTGAGCCCGGGCAGCATTCCGACGATGATCCCTAACTGGGTTGCGCCCAGCACGTACAAAATCATCACCGGATTTTGTATCACGAATCCCCACAAGGCTTTCGAAAACATCAAAAACCCGTCAATCATGGCTTACCCCATCAAATCACTGCGTTCATGGCAGATCCACCAGGAACAGATAGCGAAACACGGCTCCCACAATCCCGGCGGCCAGCACCGCCTGCAGAGCGGCGAACATCAGCATCTTTCCCCGGGTGGTGCCGCCCTGCCCAACACGGAATTGAAAAAGGATGATAAACACCAGGACAAAGATAAATGTTGCCGGATAATAGTTTATGCGGCCGATCATAAAGATGCCGTAGACGATACAGATAAATATCGTCAGAAGCATGCGTTGCGCAGATGTGTCCTGGAAGAAATTCTTCAATGTTTGCCGGTTGAGTCCAAGTTGGTAACCTTTCCGGAAAAGTGACCGGATGAACACGACCAGACTCAAAATGAAGATGACGGTTCCAAGAAGTCCGGGCACAATGCCGGGAACCGACAGCGGGTCGGCATCGAGTTCTTTAAACCGGGGCATTTCTAGGGAATGAATGACAATCCAGACGCCAAAGGCCATCAACAGAATGGAGACCACGAAATCGGCCTTGGGCATGTTTTCCTGTTTCATTCAATTTCTCCGGCGGGATTGAGTTAAAAAATTCGGCAGGATGCCGGTCCGGCACCCTGCCGTAAGCATGCATGTCTGAGGTTTAAGGTTTGGGAATACCGATCGTGTCCGGTTTTACCTTGGCTTTGCCGCTGTCCCACTTTAGCCAGGCATCTTCCTGAATCTTGGGAAAGGCCCGTTTTTGAGCTTCATCTCCCCAGGAAGGTGCGAATACCGCACCGCGGCCGGCGGCATACTCTTTAAGCCGATCGGATTTTAGGATCACATTATCCCAGGCATTTCCCAGCGTTTGAATGACATCATCCGGAACGCCTTTGGGAATGAAGACACCGAAATAAATTGGAGCACCCTTGAATTCGGGGATCCATTTGGTGACCGGCGGCACGGTCCCGTAACCTTTGATGTTGAGCGGGTTGTCATCCAGGACGGCCAGGGCCCGCAGCTTGCCGGCTTTGAGCATATCGGTTTCTTCCGAAGACAGCTGGGTGACCACCTCGGCTTCACCGGCAACGACGGCGATCACGGCCGGATTCCCGCCATCATAGGTGATGTGCTTGTAAGAAATCCCGGTATACTTTTTGATCGTTTCGATTCCGGAATGGCCGGCCGAATTGATACCGGCGGAGGAAACCGTAATTTTACCGGGTTTGGCTTTAAAGGCCTTCAAAAGATCATCAAATGATTTATAAGGGGAGTCGGACCGTACGGCGACGACCTGGGGCAGGGATATGTTCAAAAACAGGTTCCAGTCCCGGATGCTGGTGTCGATCATACCCAGCACCTGATAGGTTCCCAAATCCTTGGCCGCACCGGAGGTCCAGGTGTATCCGTCCCGGGGGGCATCGAGGGTGTTTTTGGTTCCGATCGATCCGGAAGCGCCCGGCTGGTTTACAACCACAATCTTCTGGCCCAGAGCGCCTTCCAGTTCACCGGCACACACCCGGGTGACCTGATCGGTGGAACCGCCGGCGCCCCAGGGGACAATCAGTTTAATGGGTTTGGTCGGCTTCCATGTTCCCGCCTCCGCGGCAAGCGGAACCGCCAGCAGGACACAGAGGGTCATAATCATAAAAATACGGGATTGTTTCATAGGTCCTCCTTTTTAGGTTTAGGGTTCATAATGAGGGTCAGACTGTATTTATAAATGACGGTAATATAGTGAAGCGCTACGAATACAAACGTCATCTATTATAGCTGTTTATTTGGCGATGCCCCCCGGCAATTATGCTTATCATATCCAAATAAAAAATCAATGCTTTCGGCATAGATGTGTCCCACGCGTGTTCGATCGCAGGCTGATCTTGCCGGGAAAAAATATGTAACTTTTACGGCCGTTTTGCGTTATATAATAAAATGTGGTGAAATTCAGATCCTTTTACAACAGATACAAAGATATGCTCTTTGCTTACCTGATGCGTGCCTGCGGTGATTATTATTTATCCGGCGACATCATGCAGGAAAGCTTTACCCGTTATCTCGATCGATACGGCAAACGCGAACCGAGCGCGCCGCTGCTTTTTAAAATCGCGCGCAACGCCCTGCTGGACCATCGCCGCAGATCAAACCGCAGCACCCATCTTGATGAGGAGAACGAGCCAAAGGGGGAAAATCCGGAATATCATCTGATGGTCCGGGACGAATACCGGCGCACCTTGTATGCCATGCAGCAACTGGAGGAGGCTGAACGGGATGTTTTGAGCCTGGTTGTCAGCAGTGATATGTCCTATCGTAAAATTGCAGAAATTCACAACACCAGCGAACAAAACATAAAAGTCAGGGTTCATCGCGCCCGGGTGAAACTCAGAAAAATCCTTGGGGGAAGGGATTAAAAATGAAGGATTATATGATCAGCATGTTCATCGACGATGAGATGAATGTGGATGAAAAAATCGAGTTTGTCGAGACGGTTCACGCCGACGCGGCGGTCAAAGACGATATCATCGATCTTTTGCAGCAGGAAAAATTGATTCGTGAAAAGGTCGTTGACCGGATTCGTGGAGTCGAGGTCAGCATCCGGCCGGCGCTGATTCCGCGGCTTTGGAAACCGGCCGCGGCTTTTGTGTGCGGACTGGCGGCGGCTCTGCTCATAATTTTTATCTCTCAGCCCGCGCCGAAAATGGCAACTGTGCCTTACCGATTCGTCATATATCAGCCAGATGCCGGTCAGGTTGAGCTTACCGGCAGTTTCACCGGCTGGAATACCATCCCCATGAAAAAAATGGGAGCCAGTGGTTACTGGGAGGCAACCGTGGATCTCTATCCGGGTGAACACCAATACAGTTATATCCTCGAGGGCGGTCGGCGCATGCCCGACCCGACGATTTTGATCCGTGAGAAGGATGATTTTGGTGGCGAAAATTCAATTTTAGATATACAAAAAAGGGTATGAGAAGATGCTTGATTTTTGCTTTGGCCGCATTGATGCTGATATCCGGCTGCGCCCGGGGTTTTTATCAGGTGGCGGATGACCGGGTGACCTTTTATCTTGATCTGCCCGCAGCGCAGCAGGTTTATTTCGCCTATTCCCTTGATGAATTCAGGTTGCACCGAGCTAAAAAAACGCAGGCCGGCACATGGGTTGTCGCCGTACCGGCGGGCATTGAATTTAGATATTTCTTCATTGTCGATGGGGCGGTTCACCTCCCCGATTGTAAAATCAGTGAAACCGACGACTTCGGCTCCGAAAATTGTATATTCGAGCCTACCCGCTAACGGGCAATGATATGGATTGCTATGGATTTTCGATTGCCATGAAAAAAATAACGAAAAAAATATGGCTCACTACAGCTATATTGCTGTTGGTGGCCACCATCGCCGGCGCAGATGAGGTGGATCAGGCACTGTCGGACGTCGCTCCGCAGGCGGTTGTGCAGAGCACGCGCGAACTGATCGAATCCGGCCTGGCATCGGATCGCGCCATCGCATTAACCCGGGCCATGGTCCAACATCGGTTCGGAGCACAGCAAATCGAAGAAGCTCACCGGGTGCTGCAGAAAGCCCGGAATCAGAACCTGCCCTCAGATCCCATCATCAATAAAGCCTTTGAAGGTATGGCCAAAGGCGTGCAGGCAAGCCGGATTGTCGGTGCCATGGACGCGGTTCGAGAGCGGTATGACTTTGCGCACCGGCAGGCACTGCAGCTCACCGGCCGCAAATCCCATCTGAATCAGATGGGGCATATCATTGCCGCCGGGCTGGCTGCCGGGTTGACGCCCCATAGCGTTGAATCCATCATCAGCGGACTTCAGGAGCGATCCCGCACAATGAATACCGACCAGCGAGAAGCCCTGGCGCTGGAAACTTTTAAAACGGCCCGGGACATGGCCCGACTGGGGGTATCCCCTTCACAGATTGCACCGTTACTCGGCCAGGCACTCCGGCATCAATTCAGTGCCAGTCAAATGCATAATTTGCGCACCGCCTTTCGAAACGGTTCTCGAAAGAGCGACCCCCGCAGCCTGGCGGTCCAATACGGTCGGTCCATCGAGCAGGGAAAAAGTTTTGAAGGCCCGGGCGGCGGTAATGCGGGCGAAGGCGCCGGCTCGACCGGAGGAGCGGGCAGCGGACCGGGCGGGTCCGAAGGCGACGGTTCGGACGGGTCCGGTCCCGGTGGCGGAAACGGCCGCGGTGGTTCCGGCGGTTAGGCTTGGAGATTTTATCGCCGTCCTGACACTTTCCGAATGACACCGGTGGGGTTTGCCGATCAAGCCCATCGCTTCATTTCCTTTCCTCAAAAAGAGGTCCGTGGGACCCCGCTTTTTTACTCACCTGGATCTGGACCTAAAAAGTAAAAAAACCTGTAACCTTTTCCAGTGTAAACCGTTTATGATTCAAACC
>JASFIU010000239.1:0-7117 GCA_050122495.1 Desulfobacterales bacterium
TATGGATCCGAGGATTGCTGCCGCAATAAACATTTTAGGCAAGTAAGATTTAGCGTGTATGTTTCGGAATATCATATTATCGCATTAAGGTTATTACTCATGCCGGAATGTATGAGTTTTCTATAGAAGGTCATACTACATGCTGTGGTGTGATGAAATAATGCGGAACTGAAGACTTCGCTAATGAATCTTCAATTCCCAAATACAGAGATCATTTTTTACGCCTCAGCTGATTTTTTCTGATTTTGGCCAATTTTGGAAAGCTTTGCTTGCATGGATTCTCACACAGCCAAGTCTTTTTTTTCATCTATCTGTTGCTCAATCCACCCCATTATCAAAGCAATGATAAATTGCAGTTCCCTTTCCTTCAGCGCCCTGCCCTTTCGGATAGCATGCCATTTTTGAATACATCCACGACAACATGTAGCCGTCGCATGCTGTGCGATGAAGACCGGATGTCCTCTCATCGGCGTTTGTTTACCATCGTTTTTGGGAAAAGCAGGGGCAACCCGCTGAATGACAAATTGATGTGCATGATCTTTGATCGTTCCAATGCCTTTTGCAGCAATGTAATCTCGATCTTGTTTCTTTAACTTAAATTTCGACCTGAATTTGGATTGTTTCAAAGCGGCAAGCTTGTTTCGGATAATGGTTTCCGGTGATGGCTTGATATTTTTATTCATCATTTGGCTTTTTATCATCTTGAAACTTCAAATGTAAAGAAAACCGCGGTATTTTCTTAACAGGCGTTGCTAGCTTGAAGGATATCCCGACCCTTTTGGAAAACTTGATATTTTTTAGGAAAATCTGATATCTGTATTTAATGTTTGAATCACTCATATATCTGGATAGATATCGCAATGAAGGTACACGCACTTACAGCCCGCACGCTGATTATACCGAGGCCGGGGAAAAGTACCGGCCCAATTCAAAGCAGGCCCAATTTGATCTGCCGGTCTTTGAAATTCCGCGCGATCAATTAAATATTTACACGGCCAATCCTTCAATCGAGCTTGCGTCAATCTACCTGGCTGAGGATAAGACCTTATTTTGTATTCACCCTCAAGTTTTTGAAGCGCATCCCAACGATCCATACCTGATGCATACCCAGTCTATCGGCATACCGCATAAACCGATCGTCGTGTCTCCCAGCTCCTCAACCCGAACGCTCTACGTGCAGGACGATCAAAATCCGCATGCGCTCAAAGTACACTTTCCTTTCAGAATATCCCGTTACGGCCGCAAAATGCGGGATGAGGTCATAGAGC
This sequence comes from Desulfobacterales bacterium, assembly GCA_050122495.1. GTDB lineage: Bacteria > Desulfobacterota > Desulfobacteria > Desulfobacterales > JAHEIW01 > JAHEIW01. The sequence continues at coordinate 1,269 of JASFIU010000239.1, forward strand.
AGGCCATTAACATCTCTATGGAACTCGAGAACGGAATTTCACATTTAGATGATCGATTCGCTTTTTTGAGGGAAGTCATTGGTGTGGTGCACAAAAACCGCCAGCCCGATTCCCCTCGAGGTGAGAATTGGGGATATCTCGTCCGCGATATGCAGCCCTTCCCTTTTGTCGATGCCGAAAGAAATCTGATCCCCGGGTTCGCGCTTTATGGTAAAGATTTTTTCGATCCCGATAAAACGCCTTTGCTGTTTGACCTCATCGGAAATAGGGACCCCAGAGTTTTCGTTCTGGACCATATCCTGATCCCGATTATCCGTCACTGGGTGGGATGTTTCCAGCACTTTGGCTATTTGCTCGAGCCTCATGGGCAGAATGTGCTGTTTGAAGTGGATGATGATCTAGAAATTACGCGGATCGTCCATCGCGATTTGAGCATCGGTATCGATATGAGGCGCCGCCGCGACATTCATCTGCCCGAAGGTAGGCTGAATGCCTATAATCGCATGGAAAGCAATGAATTCCACAGCATCGCATATGACAAATTTATGGGCGGACACTTTTTTGACCGCCTCGTAACGTGTTGCCGGGAAATGCGCCCTGATCTTAAGGCGGAGGATTTCCGCAAACCGTGCCGCGCTGAATTTGCCCGGATCTTTCCCGACAGCGCCAGGTACCTGCCGGAAACGATTTGCTACTTTAGCGAAGCGCGCGATCAGTTTAACAAGCCCCTATTTCAGGATACGGGAAAAGCACCTGAATGGAGATCTTAAAACCCATCTCAAAGAGGTGGATTAGGGGTCAGGGCATTGACTGCTCAATAGCATTGGACTACATTGTTGCATATGGAATGTCTCATAACAGACGAAATTATCAGCAATCCCGATTTAGCCAAGTACAGCTCTACTTTTACCTCAGGTCAGACAATCTTTTTAGAAGGTGATGATTCACAGGATCTCTATATTCTTGTTTCCGGCCAGATTGAAATTTTCAAGGGAGACAAGAAAATAAGGGACCTGACCCAGGAAGGATCCGTTTTCGGCGAGGTGTCCTTTTTTTTAGGAGAACAACGAACAGCCTCGGTGAAAGCAAAGACTCAGGTGGAGGTTATTTGTATCCCCAAAGAAGAGATAACACTCTTTCTAAAGGAGTGCCCGACAGCGGGACCTGAGATAATCAGGCATCTATCGCAATGGTTGAACGAAGCAACCCAGATGCTTTATGGCTTAAAAGAAGTAAGCGATCAGCTGCCGGACGCCGTTATCGTGACAGATAAGGAAGACCGCATCCTTGTTTGGAATTCTGCAGCTGAACGACTATATGGCCGTGACTGGGCCCGGATGCGCGATACCCATGTCGATGAAATCTACGCAAAACCGGACGAGTATAAAAATTTTTTAAAGGAGGTTCGAACCCGGTATTCAGCCAAGGAAAGAGTTTTTGATATCAAACACCCCCGGAAAGGTATACGCTGCATCTCGACAAGCTTCACCGTACTCTACGACGGCCACCATAACTTCCAGGGTGTCCTCTCATTGGGACGCGATGTCACCGCCACAAAAAAATTGGAGAAAAAATATAAGCGCGCATTTGTTTGGCTTATCTCAGCATTTATCTTGATCGGTCTTCTAACAGCAACAATTTTTTGGGGCTATCCGTATTATTCAAAAGGCCACCAGGCCGTAAATTTAGGGCAAACGGAACTCAGGAACATTCTGGCCAAAGATTATTTTCTACTCAATACATGGCTGGCGGATCTGCTGGGCAGTCAAAATAGTGAAGCGATACGTCAGGCCATGCAGCGGTTTTTTGATATTCAGCAGATGAGTGCGATTCCTTATACCGGACTGATTTTGCTGGACAGGGACCGGAAGGTGGTAACCGCGTATTCAAATAAAACAAACCGCCCTGCCGGCGAGATGATCGGCAGCAGCTATGCCGCTATAGAATTCCATGGAAGTGAAGACTCACTTCATAAAGTCCTCACGGTTTACCGTTCCGAAAAAGATCATCCCATGGGCAAAAAAGGCATCGAGGTTGCTTTTGAGCTATACAAAGACAATGCCTTAATCGGCTGGCTGATCTTTCAGATGGATATGGGTGCGTTAACAGATACATATGGTATCGATGAAAAAAATTTAAAAAAACTCCATTTTGATAAGCCTTGAGCAATGCGTAATTCTGAAGACTTGCAATCCTGTCGCTATGAAGTCTCACACGGCGACGATGGAGCGATGACGCTTCACATCCAGGGCCGTATGGATGCTAACACGGCAACTGAAACCATCGCCGGGATAAAATCCATATTGCAGCCGCCAATGCCACCCGCCTTGACCGTCGATCTTGAGAAGGTAACCTATCTGGATGATTTCGGAGCGTTGGTCCTGGTTGAATTAAAAAATCTGATGGCCAGCCAAAAAAGCCGCCTTTACCTCAAAAACGCCGATCAAAGGATCAAAGAGATCCTTTCTATCCTCAAATACGATGCCTTGGGCAAACCGGACGCCTTCACCCGCAAGCCGCCCCCCAACATGTTTGTTCGTCTGGGCGAAGGTGTCTTTGGTCAAATGACCGGACTGAATTTTATTTTAACTTTTATCGGCTCGGTTTGCTTGGCCCTGATTCATGTTTGTTTACATCCCCGATCGCTGCGAACAGATGAGACTTTCTCTTCCATGAAAAAAGTCGGTGTGGATGCGCTCCCCATTGTGGGCCTGATCAGTTTTTTACTGGGGTTGATCATGGCCTTCATGTCTTCGGTTCAGCTGCAACAATTCGGGGCCAACATCTATGTCGCCTCCCTTGTCAGCCTGTCCATGGTCCGCGAACTGGGGCCGATTATGACGGCCATCATCGTTGCCGGCAGGTCGGGCTCGGCGTTTGCGGCCGAAATTGGGACCATGAAAATTTCAGATGAAGTCGATGCCCTGTTCACCATGGGTTTTGATCCGACGCGCTTTCTGGTCATCCCTAAAATCGTTGCCTCCGTTGTTACGGTTCCCATCCTGACACTGTTTTCGGATCTGTTCGCCATATTGGGCGGCCTGGTAGTCGGCGTATTTATGCTGGATCTGACGGTCAATGCCTATATGGTGCAAACGCTGAAAACCTTGACCGTTTTTGATGTCTTTTGGGGATTTTTAAAAGCGGCGGTGTTTGCACTGCTGATTGCAGGGATTGGTTGTCTGAGAGGCTTTCAAGTCAGGGGCGGCGCTGCCGAGGTAGGTCAGGCGACCACTTCGGCCGTAGTCAGCAGTATCTTTTTAATCATACTGACCGATGCCGTTTTTGCGGTTATACTGCGTTACTGGGGATAAGACAGGACTGATGAACAGAGAAGCCGTCATTCAGGTTAAGAATTTGGTCGCCAGATACGGTGATGACGTTATTCTTGATCGGGTTTCATTCGACGTTTACGAAGGCGAAATATTTGCCGTTCTGGGGGGTAGCGGCAGCGGCAAAAGCACTTTGCTCAGACACCTATTGGGATTGCATCGGCCCGCCTCCGGCAAAATCATCATCGATGGCGACGACATTTCCGAATGTGATGAATACGCTTTGCAGCAAATTCTCAGAAAGGTCGGCGTGCTTTACCAGAGTGCCGCCCTGTTCGGCTCCATGACGGTGGCTGAAAACGTGGCCCTGCCGATTTTAGAATACACGGATTTGCCCGCAACGTCCGTCGATCATCTGGTTAAGATGAAACTCAATCTGGCAAATCTGGATGGCTATCAAAATCATCTGCCGTCTGAGATCAGCGGCGGGATGAAAAAAAAGGCCGGGCTGGCACGGGCCATGGCGCTCAATCCCAAGATCCTGTTTTTTGATGAGCCCTCTGCCGGGCTGGATCCGGTCACCTCTGCCGAACTGGACAATCTGATTATTCATCTCAACCAAAGCCTGGGAACCACCATGGTTATTATTACCCACGAGCTTGAGAGCATTTTTGCCGTGGCCAGTCGAGTGATCATGCTGCACAAAAGCACACGGGGGATTATTGCAGATGGCGATCCAAAATATTTAAGGGATCGAAGTCGCAATCCATTTGTGAAACAATTCTTCAATCGTCTCCCTGCGAATGGAAAGGATGGGCTTTAATGGCCACCCAGAAAACAAAGTTTGCTGTCGGATTATTTGTCGCTGTTGGAATTACACTGGCGATACTGGTGACCATCTGGCTGGGCATGTCCCGCTTTTTACAAAAAGGCCGCTTTTACGTCACCTATTTCGATGAGTCCGTTCAGGGCCTGGATGTAGATTCGCCGGTAAAATACCGGGGCGTCTTTACCGGTCGCGTCGAGAGCATTGACGTGGCGCCGGATTCTAAACTGATCAAAGTCATTTTAAAAATAGAATCCGGCCAGAAGCTCGACGAAAACATAGTCGCGCAGTTGAAAGCAGTCGGAATAACCGGAAGTATGTTTGTGGAACTGGATCAAAAAAGAGCGGGCGAAGCGGATCAGTCCCCCCCTCTCAGTTTCCCTTCGGAGTATCCGATCATCGCCTCAAAACCTTCTGAAATCAGCGGATTGCTTGGCGGTTTCGAGGAGATCCTCAACCAGATTAAAGCGCTCGACCTTGAGGAAATTGCAGTCAAAATTAAAGCGACCCTGGACAATATCAATCAAAGCGTAGATGATGCCGATATCGAGAGCATTTCTCAAACGATAAATTCATCTTTTGAGAAAATGGAACAAATTCTGGAAGACCAAAGATGGGATAAAGTTTTAGCCTCAGCCGAAACTGCGGGTCAATCACTGAACAGCCTGCTCGACAAGGCCGACCGCACCCTCGTTCGAGTACAGGATATGGTCGCCGGCAAAGAGGAAACCATTAAAACCGCCCTGGATAATTTTAGCCGGGCCATGGAAAATGCCAATATCCTTTTAAACAAGGGCACAACGCTCGTCAGTGGAACCGATGCGTCCATAACTGAACTGATGCATCATCTGGTGGTTGCTGCGCAGAATCTCGAAACGGCCAGTCAAAACCTGAACCAGTTAATGGAACTGTTGGCCGACCATCCGTCACAATTGCTGTTTGGCAGCCCCCCCAGAGCCCGTGAGGTTGAAGGCACCAATCCATAAGTGGAGACTATCGATGATACGCACGCAGATGATTGGGTTTTCCAAACCCGCAACGATTGGGGCACTTCGCGCCCCTGTCTTTTCCCGCCTATGGCGGAAAAATCCAAACCACCCGCTGTGCGGGTGGTCGTTGACTCGGATTATAGTGATCGGTCTCACGCTGCTTTTAAGTGCCTGCCTTGATCTTAAGCAGCCCAGCAACAAAATTGATTATTACAGTCTGGAGTATGATCCGCCCCGCATACACGGCTTGCAACCCGTTGCGGAGGTCATCAGGGTCGAACGGTTTAGCGTCGCACCCATGTATAACACCCACAAAATCATCTACCGCGACAAGTCATACCAGAGAGCAGCCTATAATTACCACAAGTGGCGCGCAAATCCCGGAGAATCGGTTACCTATTTCTTAGCCCGGGACATGCGGCAATCCCGGCTTTTTAAAGCTGTTTTGACCCACCGCAGCAAATCGCCATATAACTATGTGCTGGAGGGCAGCGTGGATGAATTTTTGGAATCCGACACCGCCAATGGCTGCCAGGCCGTCTTAACACTCAGCATCGTTTTTATTGCAGCGCACGAGCCCGACATGGATAAAAAAATTCGCTTCCAGAAAACCTATCCGCTGAGCAAGTCCTGCAAACAAAAAAATCCCATGGCTTTAGCCGAAGCAATGAGTCTGGCCATGTCAGAGGCTTCAGCCGAAATCATCGATGACGTTTATGATAACCTGGCGAAACGCAAATAAAATCAATCCCTGCTTCCCCG
>JASFIU010000240.1:0-7114 GCA_050122495.1 Desulfobacterales bacterium
ACCATCCAACATAAATCGAAATTATGCAATATGATTTTCGCCGGATGAATTGAATAGGGCAAGGGGCATGCGGTAAGGACCTGAACGGGGCACCCAATCGTAACGTCCGCCTTTACTTTTAATCTGGTAAATCTTATATTAGAACCCAAAAGAAATTCCAACAAATTTAGGAGAGTACCCTCGAGTGCCACCAAACGAACCAAAAGAAGCCGAAGCATCTGCTGGGGGCGCACCGCGTAAAAGGTCGCGTGTCTATTTGAGTATCGTGCTATCCATCGCCGTGATAACGGCAGGTATCGTCGGCACCGCCTATATCGGTAAAAAGGCACCCAAAGCACGTCGGCGTCCGCCACCTAAAATGACCCCTCTGGTTCAGGTGACCAGCGTGCAGCCCGGTACCCACAAGGTCGTTGTTCAGGCGATGGGTACTGTGATACCGGCCCGGGAAATCATTCTTGAATCCCGCGTATCCGGAGAAATTGTGGCCCTTCATCCCGAATTCACCGTCGGGGGTTTTTTAGATAAAGGTTCGGAAGTATTGCGCATCGATCCGGAGGACTATGAACTGGCCGTTACACTGGCTCGGGCCAAAATCAAGGATTCGGAAAGCATTCTAAAAGTCGTCGAGGAGGAAGCCGCTGCCGCCGAAGATGAATGGCGCTTGCTAAATAAGGAAAATCCTAAAGGCCAGAAAATACCGGCCCTAGTGGCCAAAAAGCCGCAATTGGAGGCGGCCAAATCAAAACTGGCCGCTGATCGAGCCGATCTGAAGAAGGCCAAACTGAATCTGGCCAGAACGCGAATTCGCGCGCCCTTTAATGCCATCGTCCGGGCGAAACATGTGGATGTCGGCTCCCAGGTGTCCGGCCAGGAGAAGCTCGCGGAGTTGATCGGAACCGATATCTATTGGATCCAGGCATCCATTCCGGTAGACCGTTTGCGCTGGATCTTAATTCCAAACGATCCGGCTGATTCCGGTTCCAAGGTGCGTATCTCCCACCGAAACGGACACGAACTTGCCGGCACGGTCATCAAATTGCTGGGTGACCTGGAAACAGAGGGCCGTATGGCGCGCATACTTGTCGAAGTCAAAGATCCATTGGGATTAAAGTCCAAAGAAAAATATCAACTGCCGTTATTAATCGGCGAGTATCTGCGCATTGAGATCGAGGGGCGGGAGCTGCATAACGTTTACCGCATCCCGCGCAGCGCCCTGCGCGACGACTCCTACATCTGGATTGCCACCGCTGACAGCAAACTTGAAATCCGCAGCGTTAAAACCCTGTGGCGTGATGCCCAAACCGTTCTCTTGGCGGAAGGTCTCGAACCGGGCAGTCACTTGATCGTCTCTGATCTTGCTGCCCCGGTCAACGGTATGCCGGTGAAAATCGCCGAATAGGCCCCCTCGTGCTCTTCTACAAATTCGATCCGTGTGTATCGACTCGATCCGTCATTGACGCCTATGAAAAACAAGTCAGAAAAAGATAACTATCGAGGCCCAATAGCCTGGATGGCCGGTCATTCTGTGGCCGCCAACCTTCTGATGGCGGTGTTTCTGGTTGGGGGACTGATTTTGGCCAGCCAGATTAAGAAGGAAGTATTCCCTGACTTTGAACTCGATCGGGTCAATATTACCGTGCCCTATCCCGGTGCCAGCCCGGAGGAGGTCGAAAGGGGCGTGATCCTGGCGATTGAGGAGGCGGTGCAGGGTCTTGAAGGCGTGGAAGAGATCACGGCCTCCGCCGACGAGGGCGTCGGCCGAGTCCGCGTTGAAATTATCGAAGGCGAGAACATCGAGCGGCTGGCCCAGGAAATCCAGAATGAAGTGGACCGGATCACCTCTTTTCCGGAAGAAATCGAAGAGCCCCAGGTTGTGATCGCGCAGCGCCGGCGCTATGTTATTTCCCTGGCGCTTCACGGTGATCAAAGCGAATGGATTCTGCGCGAGGTGGCCGAAGATATTCGTGACCGCCTGATCCAGGATCCCGATATTTCCCAGGTGGAACTACAAGGGATTCGCAGTTATGAAATCAGCGTTGAAATCTCTCAGGCAAATCTGCGGACTTACAAATTGACGCTTGATGAGGTCGCCCGGCGCATCAGGCGCGCATCGGTGGAATTGCCCGGGGGTGCCATTAAAACCGCCAGCGGCGATGTGCTGGTGCGTATGAAGGAACGGCGCGATTACGGACATGAATTCGGCCGGATCCCAATTATCACAAGCAACGACGGCACCGAGGTGCTGCTTGAAGATATCGCCGTCATTAAAGACGGTTTTGAAGAGACAGACAATTTTGCCACCTATAACGGCAAACCGGCGGTGATGATCCAGGTCTATCGGGTGGGCGATCAAACGCCGATTTCCGTTTCCGATGCGGCCCGGCGGCAGGTGGAAATCATCAACCAGATTCTGCCGCCCGGATTATCGCTGGAAGCGCGCAACGACCGCTCTAAAATATACCGCCAGCGCATGAACCTCATGCAGCGCAACGGATATCTGGGACTGGGTCTGGTGTTTATTCTGCTGGCCATATTTCTGGAGGCCCGCCTGGCCTTCTGGGTCAGCCTCGGGATTCCCATATCGATCCTGGGATCTTTTCTTTTCCTGCCGAGCTTTGACCTCAGCATCAATATCATCTCTATTTTCGCCTTTATCGTCACACTGGGAATCGTGGTCGATGACGCCATTGTGGCCGGTGAAAATATCTATTATTATCGCCAAAGGGGGCTGGGATGGTTCGAGGCGGCGGTACGGGGTGCCCGGGAAATTGCCAGGCCCATTATCTTCAGCGTGCTGACCAACATGGTGGCTTTTATGCCCATGCTTTTTATTCCCGGATTCATGGGCAAGGTGTTTCGGCAAATTCCGCTGGTGGTGGTCAGCGTTTTTGCCGTCTCGCTGATCGAGAGCCTGTTGATCCTACCGGCCCATATCGGGCACCGCCGGCGGCCGGACCCCTCCGGGCTCGTCGGCTGGTTAATTGCGCGGCAGGCAGGATTGGGCCGATTATTGGAGCATTTTATTCAGACAAAATACGGGCCGTTTCTGAACCGGGTGCTGCAGTACCGGTATGTGACGCTGTCCATCGGTATCGCCGTGCTGTTGATAACGATCGCCTATGTAAGAAGCGGCCGGATGGGATTTGAGCTATTTCCCAAGATAGAATCCGACTATGCACTGGCCACGGCCAAGCTTCCCTTCGGCACCGCCGTCCAAAAAACGGAGGCCGTGCAGCAGATCATGGTTAGAGCGGCCCAACAGGTGGCCAGCGAAAACGGCGGCTCAGATCTGGTCCAAGGCGTCTATGCCCGGATTAATGCCAATCAGACCACGGTGCGCGTGTATCTGACGCCGCCGGATGTCCGGCCGATATCAACCGCCACGCTGACCGAATTATGGCGCCAGCGCGTCGGGGCCCTGGCGGGTTTGGAATTTATCAAGTTCGAATCCGATGCTGGCGGACCCGGCCGCGGTCCCGCACTCTCCGTTGAGCTGAGTCATCGACGCATAAACGTTCTGGAACAGGCCAGCGCCGAACTGGCCAACGAGCTTGGATTTTTTCCCAACGTCAAGGATATCGATGACGGCTTTGCACCCGGCAAACAGCAAATCGATTTTCAGATCAAACCTGAGGGGCGCAGCCTGGGATTGCGCTCCCAGGAAGTGGCGCGGCAGGTGCGTTATGCCTATTACGGCGCCGAAGCATTGCGTCAGCAGCGCGGGCGCAACGAGCTTAAAGTAAAGGTGCGACTGCCCAGAGAAGAGCGCGAATTCGAGTACCATCTGGAGCAAATGATTCTCTGGACGCCTTCGGGCAAAGAGGTCCCTCTGCGCGACGCGGTCTCTTTGAAACGCGGCCGGGCGTATACCACCATTGATCGCCGAAACGGCCGACGGGTGGTCACCGTATCTGCGGATGTCAAACCCCGCAGCAAAACCGATCAGGTGATGCAGGCCCTGAAGGCCGACATGCTGCCGGCCCTGCAACAAAAATTTCCCGGTCTGACTTACAGCTTCGAAGGCCGGCAGGCCGACAGGCGTGAGAGCATGCATGGTCTGATAATGGGCCTTCTGATGGCGTTAGTGGTCATCTATGGCCTGCTGGCGATACCCTTTAACAGTTTTGTTCAGCCCATGATCATCATGATGTCGATTCCTTTCGGCATCGTCGGCGCGGTCGTCGGCCATCTGATCATGGGGTACAGCCTGAGCGTGGCGAGTACTTTTGGCATTGTGGCCTTATCCGGGGTCGTGATCAACGGCGCCCTCGTGCTCATCGATTTTGCCAACCGCAGACGGGCGGAAGGCAAAAGCAGCCATGAAGCCATATACGAGGCCGGTGTGCAGCGATTCCGGCCGATCGTTCTGACCACCCTGACGACCTTCGGCGGGCTGGCGCCCATGATTTTTGAAACCTCCCGCCAGGCCCGGTTTCTCATTCCGATGGCCATCTCGCTGGGATTCGGAATTTTATTTGCCGCATTCATTACCTTGCTGCTGGTCCCGTCCCTGTACCAGATAAACGAAGATCTGCGCCGATTGATCACACAGGGGTCAAAGTATGAAACGCCTCACGATTTAAAGACCCATCAGTAGATCTAACCTCAGCACATTCTTATAAATCATCTCCCATATAAAAAGTTTCACTTGACTTTTTTACTTCTTGAAATTCATATTAGTTCTGGCCTTCACATTGGAACCTAATAATAAATAGTCAGAAGCTGGCTCAAAATTTGTGGTTTAACTTTTAGGTTGGCCGGTTTAGCCTGTTGAGACGGTCTAGCCCGTTGAAATCGGAAAATGTCTGATCTTATTTTTTTAACCGGCAAACGGGCTAACGGGTAACGGGCTAAACCTCTTTGAGACAGCTACGAACATCTGATAAACTTTAGCAATCCTTTGAGAGGAAAACATGGCTTTAAACCTGAATGCCATCGGTAAAAAAATCGGACCCTTTACCAAAGAATACACCTGGAAGGACACCGTGCTTTATGCGCTGGGTGTGGGCGCCGGTTTTGCGGATCTGGATTACTGCTATGAAAAAGATTTAAAGGTGATTCCCAGCTTTGCGATTACGACGATTTATGATTTGATGCCTGATCTGGCAGCTGCCAGTAATGTCAATCTGGCTGGAATTTTACACGGTGAACACGAAATCATCTTTCACGACTCCATCCCTTCTGAAGGCACCCTATCCACCGAAGGTACCATTACGCATTACTATGACAAGGGCAAGGGAAAAGGCGCCCTGATCATCGCCAAATTTGAGACCCGGCACGCCAACGGCACCAAGCTGTTTACCAGCATTGCCACCATATTCGCACGTCTCGATGGTGGATTCGGCGGTGATGATGCGCCCAAAAAACAAATCCATTTTCCGGACGGTGAGCCGGATTTTGCTGTGGAAGCCACACCCACCCTGGATCAGCCCCTGATCTTCAGGCTTTCCGGAGATACGTTTCAACTGCATGTGGACAGCGAATTTGCCGAAGCAGCCGGTTTTGAAAAACCGATTATGCACGGTTTGTGTACCCATGGATATGCCTGCCGGGCGTTGATTGACGCGCTGGTTCCAGGTGAACCGCAAAAGGTCCGGCGCCTGGATTGTCGCTTTAAAAGACCGCTGTATCCGGGTGTGCCGATTAAAACAATGATCTGGAAAATCGATGATAGCAAGGCACTCTGGCGCGTTGTTAACGCCGAGTCCGGTGAAGTGGTGATGGATAACGGCATTTTCGAATACGGCGACATGGTTAAGGAGGAAATTCGGTTTGATGGCCGGGTGGCGATCGTCACCGGCGCCGGCGCCGGACTGGGCCGGGTATATGCACTGGAATTGGCAACGCGCGGCGCCAAAGTGGTCGTCAATGATCTCGGCGGCGCCCGGGACGGTTCCGGTAAGGGCTCAAAGACACCGGCCGAAAAGGTGGTCGATGAGATTAAAGCCTCCGGTGGTGAGGCGGTGGCAAACTTCGATAGTGTAGCCACTGCCAGGGGGGGTGAAAATATCGTTAAGACCGCTTTAGATGCGTTCGGTACGGTGGACATCCTGATTAACAATGCCGGGATTCTGAGGGACAAAACCTTTTTGAAAATGGAGCCGGAAAACTGGCAGACGGTTGTCGATGTCCATCTAAACGGGGCCTATAATGTCTCGCGTCCCGCCTTTGAGGTAATGAAGCAAAATGGATACGGCCGGATTCTGATGACCACTTCGGCAGCAGGTCTTTACGGCAATTTCGGACAGACCAATTATTCGGCCGCCAAGATGGGTCTGGTGGGGTTAATGAACACCTTAAAATTAGAGGGACAAAAAAACAATATCAAGGTGAATACCATCGCACCGCTGGCCGCTTCACGCTTGACCGAGGATGTTTTTCCGCCGGATTTGATCGATAATTTAAAACCGGAACTGGTAGCGCCCATGGCGCTTTATCTGGTTTCGGAACAATGCCCGGTGAGCGGCAATATTTACAACGCCGGGATGGGTTGTTTCAACCGGGCCGCCATTGTCACCGGGCCAGGGATTGTGGTGGGCGATGGCCTGGATATTCCGGATCCCGAGCAGCTTTTGGCTCAATGGGAAAATGTCTCCAGTTTGAAAGGCGCAAAAGAATACTGGAATGCCACCGAACAGGTTGGAGATGTTTTAAACGCCTTCTCAAAGCCACCGGAAAAAAACGGTGGATGAAATCCGAAATTCGAAGTCCGAAATCTGAAACAAATTTGAATTTTGATATTGTTTCGAATTTCGTGCTTCGTATTTCAATCATGTTATGGACCGCATTACAATTTTATAGATAATTGTTTCGCATGGAAAGCTGCTACTTGGGAGGAGCAAAAAAATGGTCGGTATCACTTCCTACGGTGCCTATATTCCAAGGCTAAGATTGGACCGCATGGCTATTTTTCAATCGATGGGCTGGTTTGCACCGGCGCTGCTGATGGTGGCCCAGGGGGAACGGTCCATGTGCAACTGGGATGAAGATGCCATTACCATGGCGGTGGCCGCTTCGCGCGATTGCCTCCGGGGTCAGGACAAGCATAAACTAGACGCTCTGTTTCTGGCGTCGACAACCTTGCCGTTTGCCGATCGGCAAAATGCCGGCATCG
>JASFIU010000241.1:0-7103 GCA_050122495.1 Desulfobacterales bacterium
CTCGTACCGGACGTCGAGCGCCCGGAGTGCTTCATCAGCGGCCGCTTCATTTTCCGCTGCTACAAGCGCGATGGCTTCACCCGCAAATCGGACCTTATCCTCAGCCAGAAGGGGCTGATCCTTGATGATGACACCGTATTGATTAACACCGGGAATGTCCGAAGCTGTCAGAATCCCTGCAATCCCTCGGACTTTACGTGCCTTGGTCGCATCGATGCTCAGGATTTTGGCATGGTGCTTATTAGATCTGAAAACCTTCAGGACGAGAGCCTCTTTAGGTTGGTCGTCCTCAGCAAATACCGAACGCCCCCTGACTAGATCCCTTCCACCGATCCGCCCAACCGAACGGCCCACATAAGCCTGCATGTTTTGGTTCGTTTTATCCATTTTCGTCTAATTTGAGCCAATGCCTGGCATTCTCTCCCAATACATCGTCAATTTCCGCTTCCGTAAACGAAACACCGGCCTTTTCTAAGAATTCCGGATTTGGATTCCGGAACCATTCTAATTGGGTTTTCCAACCCGGCCCTCGATTCGTCATCCACGGGGAATCGGTACCCCACATGACCTTGCCGCCCACGCCGTCCAACAGTTCCCGGAGTTCTTTATAGAACCGGACAGGGTCGCGGACATATATAAGTGCTGCGCACGATAGGTCCATGAATGCATTATCATAGAAAAACAATATGCTGGTTGCCGGCCCGAGCAAGCTGCCGCCCAGAAATTCACCCATACTCCCACCGGCATGAGCCAGACATAGACGTAACTCCGGAAAATCACTGAGTACGTCGTCCCAGTGAAAAGCGTCACCATATTTGGCCGGCCCGTAACCACCTTCGGGGCCACAATGGGTTAGCACCGGTATGTCAAGGTCTATGCATAACTCATAGAGGGGGTAACAAACGTCTCGATCATTGGGAAACCACCCACTGGAGGGGTGCAGCTTTATGCCTTTTGCACCCCATTCGCGCACGGCCCGTTCAACCAGCCCGAGCCCTTCCTCCCCCCTGCGTGGGTCAATCGTACAAAAGGGAATATATGCGTCCGGGCGTCTTGCAGCCACATCTGTCATATGCTTGTTTTGTTCTTCAATAGATTTCTTTTGAACGGAAAATTCACTTCTCTGTCGATACCGACCTAATCCCATCAGTTGGAAATCCAGGGGTAACAGGACACATTTATCAATTCCAACCTCTACCATCTTCTTATAAGATGTGTCGCCATCCGCATCACTGATATCCCACGGATCCGGACTCAGGGTGGGACTGAATTTTGAAAGCGGTTCTGTCCAGTTTTTTCCCTTAGTAACGATATTCCTAAATTTTGTGCTTCTTTGTTCCTCCCACCAGGCCCACGGCAGGTACTCCCCCGTGCATCCGATGTGGGTATGCACGTCTATGATCACGGTTTCCACCTCCTTTGATATGTAATTAACTTTCGTTCGGGTCTAGCTGTAAGCGGAAATCTTACGTCCATCCGAAGCAGGACTATTCGATAGACGATTTTTCTCTCCGATCAACCAATCCAACGGTTAAATGACTCATGACATCCTCAGTCCTAACGTTCAATAGCGCCGGAAGACCCGATTCAAAAGCCCGCTGAAGCGCCGGTTTGAGATCTTCCACGTTTTCGACCAGTTCTCCGTATCCTCCCATGGCCTCTGCAAGCTTATGGAAAGGAACGTCTCTGAGGTCGGTGGCGCATGTCCTGTCCCAGATGGTCTTTTGCTGGTGACGAATCATGCCCCAGGCCTGGTTGTTAAAAATCACAACAACAATCGGTATATTCCGATGAATGGCCGTTTCCAGTGGAAGACCCGGGTTCAGGCCGAAGGAACCGTCCCCTGAGATCAAAACGACTTTCGAATCAGGTTCGGCCATCTTGGTGGCGGTGGCAAAACTGACACCAATTCCCAGCTGGGCAAAAGGGCCGGACATCATGAGCCCTTTGAGGTTTCCGTTTTCAAGAGAGGTAATGTTCAATGCTGTTTCCTGCCAACCGTGGGCATCACCCCCGTCCACGATAAGGTAGTCATTCTCTCCCAGGGTTTGCAAAACCTCCACGGCAGCCTTTAGTGGATGGATCGGTGTTTTGTCCGAAGATACATTCGCCAGCAATTGGTTGTTGTCCTCAATCCTTCTGGTACGTATTTGATCACACCATTGTGGATCCAGGCTGTTGCACACCAATTTCTCTTTCAACGCCTCCAGGAAACTCTTCGAATCGGCCAAAATCCCGTGGTCAGCGATGTGGTTATCCGCTAATTCCCTCGAGGTGGGATTCGCACAGATCAGGGTGCTTTCCGCATTAAACAAGGGCGGTTCTCCGAAATCGAGGCAGTAATCCATCTTGGTGCCGACGCAGAGTATGACGTCCGCCTCTTCAAGGATGAGCCTGGAGGCAGGGTTTTGATGGATGTCCGCCAGTCCCATATAAGTATCCTGGGTAAAATCGTTCATGCGGATTTCGAGATGATTGGAATGAAAATATGGAATCCGGAAATGGGCGGTGAAAGACTCTAATGCTTCCTCCGCTCGGGACTGGTGGATGCCGGCACCTGCGATGACAACGGGTTTGCGGGCTTCTTTTAGAAGCTCTGCGGCCAGTGCAAGATCGTTCTGATGCGGGGATACTTGGTGTACCTTTTTACTCGAAAGATCGAAGCCACGCTTTTCGGTACCCATTTCGTAGTGGGAAAATAGAAAATTTATAGGTATGCTCAATTCCACGGGCCCGGTGGGCAAATTGGCGGCGATCTCATAAGCCTTGTCGAAGAATTCATGGATTCGACTTCCGTCATTGACCAGGACCGAATATTTGGTAAAGGATTCCACAACCCTGTGCTGGGGCATTTCTTTGAAGCCCATGCGGTCGACCCGGTGAAAAATACTGGCCGAACTGATATAGATTACGGGATCACCGGAATGAAACGCTTCAGCCACTGCGGAAACATAGTTGGTGAAACCGCTGGGTTCAGCAAGGACCACAGCCGGCTCGCGATGGAGCCGGGCCCAGGCATTGGCCATGAAGCCGGCCTCCATTTCATGCCGGGTTCCGATAACTTCCACCTCATTATCTATGCATCCATCATAGATGGGATTGAGAAATCCTCCGCATAGGGAAAAGATTCGTTTGATTCCTTTGAGTGCCATTGCCTTGGCGAGGATTTGCCCGCCTTGCATTCTTCCGTTAATAGAATTCGTTTTCATTGTTAACCTTTCCATATTTTAGCGTTTAAGTTTGTTGTAAAGGGCAACGACCCTTTGTTCAAAGCATCATTCTATACCTCAGACGGCTTAATTCTTCATCGGGCCGCGCTGGATTTCATTTCCTTTTAAATATCGCAAATCGAATCTTTGATTCCTGCTTATATCCGCCTTAGTGTCCCGAAAGTATACTCGGAAGCCACAACACCAGCTGGGGAAAGAGGATCAGCAGAATTATGTTGATATAAATAGGTATCAAATAAGGTAAAGCCCCCTTGACCACTGTACCCATGGAATGTTCGGGTACGACGGTTTTCATCACAAACAGCACCAGACCGAAAGGCGGCGTAATGGTGCTCTGTTCAGCAGCCATGACGTAGATGACCCCCCACCAGATCGGATTGATGCCCACACCGGTTATAATGGGCATGACAAAGGGGAAGGTCAGAAATAGCATGGACCACGAATCAAAAAACATCCCCATGATGAGATACATGATGAAGAAGCCGAGGAGTATGGTGTATTTGCCTAATTCCAGGCCTAGAACATAGTCTTTGAGCATTGGGATAATGCCGGCGGAGTTGAAAACATGGGAAATCAGCGTGGCCATGGCCATGATGAACAGAGAAAAAGAGGTCACTCGGACTGTATCCAGCAGGCTTTGCTGCAGAATCTTGAAGGTCAACTGTCGATAAAAAAGGGTTAGGCCGATGCTCAATAGCGCGCCTAACCCGCCGGCTTCGGTTGGCGTCATGTAACCGCCAAAGATTGCACCCAGAACTCCGAGTATAACCACGGCAAAAGGCAAAATTTCAATGAGTGCTTTTCCCCTTTCGGACCATGTATACCTCACCGGTGGCGGAGCCAATCCGGGTTTTATTTTTACCATTGCGACTGCAGTTAGCATAAGTAGTCCGGTTAGCATCAGTCCTGGAATCAGGCCGGCGGCCAGAAGGTCGACAATCGACAGGCCCTGCCAGGCGCCGTAAAGTATCAGAAGAATGCTGGGGGGAATAAGGGGAGCCAAAACCGAACCCGAAGCGATAGAACCCAAGGCAAATCTTGGTGAGTAGCCTCGCTTCTCCATCGCGGGGTAAGCGATTTTACCGAAAGTTGCCGTTGCCGCCATGGCGGAGCCGGACATGGCGGCGAAAACTGCGTTTCCCGAGATCACCGAAATCACCAGTCCGCCGGGTAGATGTCCAACCCATTTGTCAATGGCGCTGAACAGCTTTTCGTTTACGCCGGTGTTACCGAGAATCGAGCCCATTAGAATGAACAGCGGCATGGCCGTCAAGGCGAACGAGTTGAGGGAGTCCCACATGGTGTAGGCGATCTGATCGATCGGTTGATCCACTAAAAAGATCAAGCCGATAAGCGCGACCACACCCACGGACCAGGCAATCTCAAGACCCATCAGAAGGAGAAAAAGCAATCCGACCAAAAGGCCGATGGCAATAATGATGTCCCCGCCCACTATTCGCCCTCCTCTTCCCCAGCGGGAAGCTTCGTTATCTGTTTGATGATTTCCACGATAAGCTGAAAAAATATGAGAATGGCGCCGATGACGATGGCCATTTGCGGCCAAGCGACCGGTGTCCGAAGCCAACTGGTGCTTCGGGTTCCAAACATCAGCGATATGCTGACCAATTTATAGGCCCCGTACATCATGAAGCCGGTAAACACAAAGGCCAGAAACAAACTGAAAAGGCGGAGCCAGCGTTGCTTGCGGACGGGCAGTTTTTTTATAATAAACTCCACACGGACATGGCTGCGCGTTTTCCAGGCATAAGCGAGGCCGATGCAGGTAATCGCCACCAGGCAAAAGCCACCATACTCGTCGGAGATGGCCAGGGGGTTTTGCATCACATAGCGCGAGGTGACATCAATCATAACCAGGATCATCAGGGCAAAAGTCAGCCACGCTTGAACATGCCCGCTGAAAACCTCCGTCACAGCTTCTATGATCCGGACCAGTATACGCATGATTCCTCCTGAATGCGTTGGTCAAAGAGGGCGGCCGGGCCTGAAAGCAACCGGCCGCCCTGGCTTATTGGATTGTGCAGGTTTGGATTGAGCCCTCATCCCCCCGGGCTACGCTTATTTAAAGTTTCGGTAACGGCTTACCGCTTCATTGATGGCTTGGAGCAGTTCCTTGCCTCTGTCACCGGTATCTTTGAGCCACTTTTCCTCAACCACCTTGGCCAATTCCAGGGCTTTCTTCTCTTCAGCCGGAGGTAAAGATTTTCGTTGGACGCCCGACAGGGCGACTGTATCTATGCTCATGACGTATTCAGCTGTCGTGGAAAGGCAGACCATGCGCTGCAGTTCCTTGCCTACATCCATCAGGGCTTTCTGAAGATCGGGTGGCATGGAGTCGAAAGTCTTGCGGTTAATGACGGTATACGCTGTCCAGGTGGGATTAAGCGGCGTTAGCGTGTAATATTTGGACACTTTGGCCAGGCCGATGGAATACCCATAACCCAGACTGGTCAGAACGCCGTCGACCGTGCCGGTCATCATTGCTGGCGCCAGTTCGGCGCTGGTGATGGCCACTGCGCTGGCACCCATGTTTTTAGCACCCAGATTGCCATAAAAGCCGCCAGCCACACTCATTTTCATCCCCTCAATATCTTCGATGGTTTTGATCTCGTTTTTACTCCAAATTCCGTTGGCCGGGTCCCACTGAGTGACGAACCAGAATTTGAGATTGACTTCTTTCAAACGCGCGTCCAAGATTTCCATCACCTTTGGATCTTCGTATACAGCTAACTCCTCGCCGAGGGCCTTGACCGGGTCTGCACTTACGATGTTTGGAATTATACCCCAGTTTAATAACGGATAGGTGCCGGATAACCAGGGCATGGCCAAATCAGTGGCGTCAGCTTTGCCAGTTGCCACTGACTCCAACAGCTGGCCAGTTGGAAACATTTTTGAAATGATTTTCATTTTGACGCGACCATTGGTGCGCTCATGAACCATGCGTTGCATCTCGCCCAAGGGCCGGTATACCTGGGAAGCCCTGAACTTCGGCCCCCAGATATCGTTCCAGGCAAACTTTAATTCATAGACCTTATCCTTCGCAGAAGCATTGAGGGGCATAAACATCCCCACAACCAAGGCTGCTATTGCAATTGCCACCACAAACCCTTTTTGTGCTTTCATCTCTCTCCTCCTTAAGGTGTTTTGTTTTTTTCTGACTGAAATTTTCCAAGACAAGGCCGTCCCACCGCATATGCATGGCTATCCTGTTAGCTTAATTCCTTAGAAATTCTGGCCGTGCTTGATTTCATATTCTTTAAAATGCCGGAAATCGAATCTTTGGTGAATCGGTCCGCCGGACCCAATATCGTTAAAATTGCAGGGCAGATATAACCATAAATGGGGACTGAAACAGAAGCACTGCCCGCTACCCTTTCTCCAAAACTAGTGGAATGGCCCAATTTTTTCGCTAATTTAATTTCTTTCCATAAATCCTCAATTTTTTTTATAGGATTGGGTGCTGATGGAACATAATAAAACCGCTTCATAAGCAAATCTATTTGATCATCATCCATCATCGATAAAAGCATTTTGCCAGCTGATCCGACAAATATCGGATAGATGGCACCTTTGCCTGAAACGTATTTGATGTGCTCCGTGCTTTGAATTTCTTCCAGGCACATCCTTTCGGTCCCCATTGATATTTGTAGATTTACAGTCTCACCGCTTAAATCACGCAGCTTTCGAATCTCTTCGACCGAACAGGCGATCAGGAATTGATGTTCATTGATGGGGGAGGCTGCCAGGTGTGAAATGAGGGGCCCCAAGTAGTAGCGGCTTGAAAGTGGATTTTTTTTTATCATTTCCGTTTGCTCGAGGGCTTTCAACAAGCGGTGGGCCGTGCTTTTCGTCAAG
>JASFIU010000242.1:0-7100 GCA_050122495.1 Desulfobacterales bacterium
TCCGGAATAGATATCAGAAATAAACCCGGAAAGCCCGCGCTCGAACAATATCAGGACCGTGACCGTCAGCATCCCCATGATGACCACTTCCCAGGCAGGAAGTCCCGCCCCGCGAAGCCCCTCCCTCAGAGTCACAATCACAATGGAGCCGACAACCCCACCCCAAACCGACATCAGCCCACCAATAATAACGCCGGTAATCAGCATAAGCGCAAAAGCAAAGCCGAACATGTTGGGTGCCATGAGTCGCATATAGTGGGCAAGGAGGCTGCCCATCATACTCAACATGGCGGCCGTAAAGACATAAAATTGGACTTTTAGGGTGACTGAATCAATCCCCGAAGCTTCGGCCGCTATCTCGCTTTTGGATACGGCCTTCAAAGCCCGTCCTATTTTTGAGGTATCGATGTTTACGGCCACAAAAACCGATGCCGCAGCGAACACCCAGGTCATGTAATACATCATGCGGTCTGTGGACATCTCCCACCCGAATATGGAGAATTTGGGAACTCCGGCGAGACCAATAGCCCCATGTGTAAGGCTGTGCCACTCAAAGGCAATGTGTTCCACGACCATGCTGAAAGCGATCGACGCCATAGCGAGGATCAACCCTCGAAGTCTCAAGATGGGTTTGGCGGTGACATAGGCCACAAGGATGGAGAACACCATGGCGAGGATCATAGCCACAAATGGGTCCCAACCATATCGGGTCGTCAGAATACTGCTAACATAGCCTCCGATCATGGCGAAGGCCGTATGTCCCAGTACAAGTTGATGGGCGTATCCGAAGATCAGCACAAAACCTGTGCCGCCTACGGCCATGGCGCCGACGACAATGCCGATACCGGTTAAGAACTGACCCTGGAAGATCAAAGGGTAGAGCAAGACAGCTGCCCCGATCAGGATCGTGGCGAGGAGGCGTGGTCTATCCAATAAGGACATGGATTAGTGACCTCCATGGGCGATCAGGTCTTCCCTTCCTCGGGCAAAAACACCACCCTGGACCATGAGGAACAGAATCAGGCCGCCGAAAACGACAATATTGCGTGTGCCGGATGAGATATATCCTGCAGCGAACTGTTCAAGTACCCCAACTCCAAGTCCCCCCAATACGGCTCTTCCGGGATTTCGTAGGTTCCCGATAATAGCGCCCATGAAACCCTTGAGGGCGAAATCTAATCCAGCAAACCAGTTGGCAAGCACAATGGGTGCGATAATGGCCCCACCCAAGGCGCCTATGCCGGCCGATGCGCCATAGACCATACTGCTTATGCGAGCGGCATTGATGCCCATGAGATTTGCAGCTAGAAGATTTGTGGAGACGGCGCGCACCGCACGTCCCTGTTGGGTATACTTCAAAAACCAGAAGGCCGTTCCAACGGAGAGAATCGTGAGCCCCCAGACCCATATAGTTTGATAAGGTAGGACAGCCAGCATGAAATTGAAGGTGTCATATTCAGACCCTGTAAAGGGCCTCATGGCGAGAGGGTCTTTCCCAAAGATGATCATGGCAAGCCCTCTTAGTGCAGCGCTCACACCCAGTGTGATCGTAATGATGATAAATCCGGGTGCACTTCGTACTGGAGCCAGGGCCAATTTCTCCTGCACAACGCCAATCAGGGCGCCCACCACAATAGCGGCGAGTATAGCTGGAAACATGGGAACGCCACCAACCAGGAGGGATGCGGCAACAAGTCCCCCATAGGCCACATACTCACCTTGAGCAAAGTTAAGCACATTGGAGACATTGTAGTTGAGAACGAAACCCAGGGCGCAGATTGCGTAAATACATCCTGTCGTTAACCCCGAGAAAAAGAACTGAGAGAATACTGAAAGTTCAACCATCATTTGTGGGCACCTGCTCTCATGACATCACGCCATACCCTTTGTTAAGGGCAATCTCCTACGATCTATGGGTCAGATTCGGTTTTTATCCCATTAGCCGGGGACACTTTCCGCTCTCGCCTTCGACTCATAGGGGACTAAGTCCCCTTGGGGCGCGAACCCCCTAAAAACTTGAGATATGGAAAGAAGGATTGCCGGTGAATCTTCTTCCCAGATGGTTCGTATGATTCAGTGAAAGCAGGATCTTCATCTGGCCTGGATAGGATCAGAATGTGAGAAGGTCATTCTCAGGCATAACCATATTGAAGATCCTGCCAAGGGATTGGTGTCTTAATCAGCTGGTACCAGCTGCCCATCTCGATAGACGCCGACGAGGACAGCGCGGTAATCGAGACCATTATGGGTACCTCTGGTGAAATCGACAGGTCCGCTGATGACGCGCACATCCTTCGCTCTTGATAGAGCAGTTTGAATACCCTTTCGGGTCCCATCCGAATTTTTGACCGCCCATTCGGTCAAAATTCCCATATCATACCCGATAACATGCATGTAGGTGCCATCCCGACCCACTGCAGCACTCAATTCCTTCCATAATTCCCCCGATTTTCCGGGAATCTTGTCCCCGAAACTCCCCAGCATTGAAGAAACCACAACGCCTTCAAGGGCCTTTTTCCCACCCAAGGCCTCGAAAAAGGCGGCGTTCGTGGCAGCTGGCGAGACGGCCAACTGGCCCTTAAGTCCCAGCTTCTTGATCGCCTTATAGACTAAGATGGCCGGACCCCCTGCTGCGGCGCTGTAAAGCAGGTCCGGGTTCTTTTTCTTGATGTTCATAAGCTGAGCAGTAAAGTCAACGTCGGACGTTGCGAATTCCTCTTGGGCCACAACCTGGATCCCAAACTTAGGGGCGTGCTTCTTGATCGCATCCCTTTCACTCTGGCCATATGCGTCAGTGGCCGAAATGGTCGCGATCGTCTTCATGTCCTTGTCCTTCATCCAGTTCAACAAGCCCGCGCCGAATTCGTCCGACGTGACCCCCGCTTTATATACCCAAGGATCTGGCGGATAGCCGATTTTGGGATTGCCGCCTCCGGTGAGCATCGGGATCCCGCCTTCTGCCGCAAGTGGCTTCACGGCCAGGATGCTTGTACTGCTTGTCCCCATCCAGATGACGCGAATGTCATTGTCTTGCAAAAGACGACGATAGGCGTTGACCGCAGTGATCGTGTTTGTTTCGGTGTCAAGGGTCACAATCTCCACTTTCATCCCCTTCAATCCGCCGGCCGCATTCGTGCCTTTCACCCAGGCGGTCTTACCCTCGCAGACCTCTACTCCGAAGGCCGCAGCCGGACCTGTCTGAGCGCATATGGCGCCAATCTTAAAGGTTTCTGCCGAAGCCTGTGTGATGCCTCCCACGAACAGGAGAGACATACAGCCAATCACAATCGTTAACCGTAAAACCAAATATCTCGTTTTTTTCATCATTGAGCCCTCCATACCTAGATGTTGATAAAATTTGAATAAATCCGGTTTTAGATTAAAAGTTGAAACACTTTGATGATAGGCTACCAATACGTCAGAACCTACTCTGAAAATAATAATAGTTAGATTTTCTCAAAAGATAGTTAATTAGGTGATATTCAATTCATGAAGATTCGTCCCAAAACCAATCATACACTAATTTTTGGTTGTTATTTGGTTGGAAACCACCTTCAGCAAAATCAAATTTATTAAAAAGATTTATCAAATCCAGGGGGTAACTCACATTTTGTAGGGGAAACTAAATAAGCCGACAAGCGATTGAAATGCTTAGGCCGATTGGATTTTTCCATAACACCATAAAAAATGAATGTCAAATAAAATATAAAATTAAATTTTATTTGGCTTTTATCACTTATTTTGCTTTTTTCCTCAGAAAATACTATTGGGGCGTATAAGATGGTTCTTACAAAGCCACCCGCTATGCGGGGGGTCGTTGACTCAGACCGGCGCTATGGTATAAATGACAATTTTATCCCTAAATTATGATCATTTCATATTAAGGAGATGCAAATCATGCCCGAGATCAATCCTAAACTATTAAGAATCAATTTGACCGCCAGGGAAATTACGACGGAAACCATCGATCCCAAAATCACTGATGCCTTTATCGGTGGACGCGGATATGCCATCACTTATCTTTATCGTGAATTGACTCCGGGTGTTGATCCTTTCAAAGACCAAAACAAGCTGCTTCTGGTATCCGGTGTTTTGGGGGGAACCTCCGCCCAGGCCGTTTCCCGCTGGATGGTTTATACCAAAAGCCCGCTGACCGGGGCTTTGGGCCGTTCGGTGTGTGGCGCGGATTTTGGGGCGTGGATGAAGTTTGCCGGCTATGATGTTATCATTGTTGAGGGCAAAGCGGATAAACCGGTTTATGTTCATGTTACTCCGGAAGCAAGTACTGTGGAGGATGCCGCTGACCTGTGGGGAAAAGATACGGCTGCTGTTCAGGAATGGATTACTGGCAAGCACGGAAAGCAGACCCGGACCGCCTGCATCGGTCCTGGTGGGGAAAAACGGGTGCGGTATGCCGCCATTGTCAGCGGTCGGCGAACTGCCGGGCGCTGCGGCACCGGCGCCGTGATGGGGTCCAAAAACCTGAAAGCCGTTGCCATTACGGCCAAGCGAAACCTGTCACTTTACGATCCGGACACATTTAAAGACCTGGTCAAAAAGCAAGTGAAAATGCTTCAGGAAAATCAAGCTTATGAATACCACAAGGAAATGGGAACCACCTCCACTCAGGATCTTACCAATTACCTGGGCATTTTCCCGGTTCGGAATTTCCAGTATGGACAGATGCTGGAAAACAAAAAAATCCATGGCGATGCCTACAAAAAATTTAGAGTCGGAAAAGACGGCTGCTATTCTTGCGCTGCCAGGTGCGGCATGATCCATCATGTCCCGGGTGGTCCATATGAAGGTGCCAAAAGTGAAGGGCCGGAATACGAATCCATCTGGTCCTTCGGCGGATCCATCGATAGCACCTACATCCAGTCGGCCATTGCTGCCGATCAGATATGCGATGATTTGGGTATCGACACCATCAGCGCCGGGGTGACCATCGGCTTTGCCTATGAATTGTATGAGAAAGGGTTGTTGACCAAGGAAGACGCTGATGGCCTGGAGTTGACCTGGGGAAATCATGAAGCCATGGTGACCCTTGTCAGAAAAATCGGGGAACGAGAAGGATTTGGCGATCTTTTGGCTGAAGGCACCAAACGGATGGCGGAAAAAATAGGCAATGGTGCTGAAAAATATGCCATTCATGTCAAAGGCCTCGAACTACCGGCCTATGAACCCCGAGGGGCAAAATCTCAGGGATTCAATTATGTGACCTCGAATATCGGGGCCAGCCATTGTTACGGATATGCCGGTCAGGAGATTTTCGGTAGACCCGTCCCCCGTGCGGTGGACCGGTTTGCGGAGGCAGAAAACGCAGATATCGTGATATTCAATCAAAACGCCCAAGCACTGAGAGAGGTCGGTGTGGTTTGTTCGTTTGCCGCTGCATGGGGATGGATGCCGGATCTTTATGGGCCCATGTTGGCCGCGGCCACCGGCATGGAGGAATGTAAAGATGATGCGTTTCTCCAATCGGTAGGGGACCGCATCATGAATATGGAACGACAATTCATCGTCCGTGAAGGATTCAGCCGGAAGGACGATACCCTACCCCAACGAATGACACAGGAGCCTTTGGATACCCGGGGCGTTCCCGGACACGGCGAGATCGTAAGGGATCTGGACGGTTTTCTGGACCGGTATTATGACCTGCGGGGGTGGACCCGTGACGGTGTGCCCACGCAAGACAAATTGAAAGCATTAGGGCTGGAGGGTTTTATTCTCTCTTACACCCCGCACAGCGCCATTGAATAGCAAGTCCATATCGCACATTATTTTTCTCGTGTTCAAATCTAAAGCTTCTTTATCTTATCAAAATGTAACCTTACGGGTTGTCTGGTAAAAGCAGTTTCCTTTCGTCAATCATAAACGTAGAAGGAAGTAAGACCATCATTACAGGGACGTGAATCTTTTATCCTTCACTCTATGAATAATCGGACCAGATAAGAATCTAGAATCCTTTATAAATGCCTTTAACTAGAGGTAATGATAAGATTTCTTCAAAAAAGCAAGCCAGCTTAACGCTTAGCTGATCCTTTGCTGGTCAATAGCGACTTTCTAAGAATTCCATTGCAGAATTGATTTACAAATTTTTCCTTAACCTTGCAGCTATAAACCTGCAATTCTAAAATTTTGTGGGAATCTTCTGTTAATTTCAAAAAATAGAAGGCCTCAAAAATCTCCCTTTAATTGTAATTATTCTAGGAAGTCTTCTCTGATTGGATGAAACGTGTCAACCAGACGGACGTGCTTGCTGAGCAATTGGACGGTATGGGGCTTATGCGGTGGGATCGTAAAGATATCGCCGGGGCCTAAGTGGGTCTGAACGTTGTTTAAAAATAATATAATTTCGCCCGAGACAACATAAGAAACCTGTTCATGGGGATGAGAATGGGGTGGATCGGGTTCGTCGGTTGGCCCGTCGTTAAAATCAATCACGACCATCATAAGTTTGTCGGTATGCGCCAAATAGCGAGTGCGATCTTTAGCGATGATTTGCGGTGTGACATTTGCTTGCTTAACGGTACCCATGGCAGCCTCCTGAAACGACATTTTTCATCAAAGTAATACAGGAAAGTAATAAAGGTTATAGATTAAGTCCGACCGATGGAAAATCTATTGCTTATATCTGAGTTTTTCGAATTCGCCCTAAACGAGGCTTCCAATTAATTTTCCACCCGTCTTTTAGGTTAGTTGCTTGGAACAATTTAAGACCGCTTCTATCTCCTGGTCGATTCCTCTTTCATCTTGACATGACTTAGTCAAGTGCAAAATGATGTATCTTTAGGAAAGCTAGCTTTCATAATGCCATATGATTTCTTGTGGCTGTTGTTTTAGACCCAAAAATTTTCGGATAAATTTTATAAATAATTCAGGCAGATATATAAATATGCACTTCTTATGAAAAAACGTTGACAAATAAGCAAATCGGGGTGATTGTAAGTTGCTCACAATTACTATTTTCCGCCCGGACCATGAGGAGTAACGACCGGAATCGCTAAAGGAGGAGAAATGAAATACACGAAATTCGGTTCAACCGATATTGAAATATCTACGATTGCCATGGGATGCTGGGCGATCGGTGGCGGTTA
>JASFIU010000243.1:0-7094 GCA_050122495.1 Desulfobacterales bacterium
CTCCCCTTCAAAAGTATTCATCTTACTATAGTTCTCGACAATTTCCTGTTGTTTTCAGATTATCTGCTACTTCATAAGCCAGGATAAATAATTTGCACATCAGCCCGCTATCGCACTTTTATTGTTGGCCGGGCTCGCTGAAGATATTTTTGTCAGGTTCACAATCCCATCCACCATTTTGTTGAATTCCTGGGTGATTAAAAGCTCCTTCATATCTAGGAGACTGATGTCACCGACATCTCCTTCTTTTACAACTTCGAGCTCTAGGGGCAACGTCGCCAAGAGTCTTATATTTTCTTTTCGAGCCGTTTCCTGGCCGCCGTGCGCCTTAAATACATCGATAATTTTGCCGCAGTGGGGACACGCCAGCCCGCTCATGTTTTCAACCAGGCCCAAAATCTCCATCTTGACCTGACGGCAAAAGTTAATGGATTTTCTCACATCCGCTAACGAAACTTCCTGGGGTGTGGTGACAATCAGGGCCTTGGCATCAGAGATGGTCTGGGCTACAGTCAAAGGCTCATCGCCGGTGCCCGGAGGTGAGTCGATCACCAGATAATCCAGATCTGCCCATTCTATGTCGGAAATAAATTGTTTGATCGCACTGATCTTTAGTGGTCCTCTCCAAATCGTCGCGGTGTCTTTGTTCTCACCCAAAAGGGTTTCAATCGAAATCACTTCCAAATTCGAAAGGTATTTTACAGGAAGCATTTTTCCTTCCTGCCCGCCAAAACGAAGATCGCCGTTCAGGCCCAGAATACGCGGAATGCTTGGACCATGAAGATCCACATCCATAAGACCGACCCGGTAACCCCTTTTGGCCAGGGCCACGGAGAGATAAGCAGCTACACTACTTTTCCCCACCCCGCCTTTGCCGCTCATAACCAGGATTTTGTTCTTAATATGGCGCAACGTTTCCGCAATTTCTCTGTTTTGCTTTTCCATCTGCGCTTGGCGATTTTCAGTTTCGAAGGTGTTGTTTATTTTTGTCATTGGAAATTATCCCCCTTTTAAAGTTTAACCGTTGGAGCCTGTTGGACATCCGGTGGTTTATTTTATGTGTGTTGAAGTTGGGCGGCACTTTAATTTCTCATAATGCCTGCGCAATTCAATCTTGTTTGTATAATTCCCTTTGATGGTTCAGGTCTCGAACTTTAATCAAGTGGGCCAAAGATGCCATTATGCTATCGGATGTAAACGGCTTCTCGATGAACCCCTGAATCTTCAACTTCTTCGCTTCTGAAACAACGCTATCATTCCGATAGGCCGTGATCATGACTTTTATCGCATCCTTCTGAGCCTTGTGAATTCTTTTTATAAACTCTAAACCATCCAAACCCGGCAATTTGTAATCTACGATAATAAGATCAAAAATCTGCCCTTTAATTACAGATAGAGCCTCTTCGGCAGTTTCTAGGGCTAGTACCTGACAACCTTCGGCTTCAAAGAAGATGCTCAACGAATCACGGATCCATTCATCATCGTCAATAAGTAAAATCTTCATTTCTCTGATTTTGCTAAATAAATCCATTATACGCCTTTAAATTTCAGTCACGGTTAGGGCGTCTTCCTCGCAGACTTCAATGCAGCTTTCGCACCCGGCACATTCTTCTGCTTTAACCGGTACTGATTTTTCGTCCTGCAGTTCGAATACTTCTTCCGGGCAAATATCGACGCACTCTCCGCAGCCCCCACACTTTTCGCCATCGACTTTAACCTCGTACATAACGGTTTACCTCCGTGCGCATAAAATGACGCTTTAACTATTCCTTTCAGTTTATTGACATAGCATAAGGTGTGCCAACACAAGGCAATCAAGTTAGATCGTTAAATATCAGGTGGTTATGGAAGTTTTTTTCAGGGAGCTATCTGTTTTGAGGTCGAAATTTAGAAAAATTGCAAAGTAGATTTTAGCAAAATTTCGAATATGCAAACTTTTGCTTAAAAGCTTCCTATTCAATCAGCCCGTTGTCATTGTTCAGTGGATTCATTATTGTCATGATCGCTCCTTGTGGCCTGCCTGCCCATTCGAGAGCGGATCTCAACCTGAATCCAATCCAGGCAGGGATAGCGATTGTGAATTAGGGATTTAAGAGCATAAGTTATCATACTTGCCTGCCGCCATTCTCTCACCCGCTAGATTTATTTCCCTAATATCTTCGTTTCCACGTTCAATCGGATGATCAAGTACCGGTACAATTTTAAGTTTGCCGATCGGGCTGATGGCAGCCCGATCGTAAAAACATTTGGCAGCGGCGGTGCCTATTTGTCTGATTCCGGTTCGCTCTCCAAATCCTTGACCCGTGCTTGTATGGCATATAGATCTTCTTTGAGAGCTTCGGCCTCGCCTTTGAGCATCTCAATCTCACTTTTTCTAGAAACCGGAGATCCTGAATATTGATTCCACCTGCTTGGACCCCCTCTTGCCCAACGAGGCAGGCCGGTTTCCCAAAAAATATGGCGATATCCTCTGCCGCGTCCATAGCCAAAGCCGGTCCTTTGTCTTAACCGGGGTCTTCTCAAGTTATACGAACCTGATAAAATGCAATATCCACGGCCCCCACCGCTCATGGGCCCGCTGCCGGCCGGTCCTGTTCCATCAAATCCTGGCATTGCATCCACCTCCCTTCTCGGCATAATTTTAAAGAGCATAAAATGTTTCAGCAATGGGTAATGAAATTTAGCCTTTTTCAAACCAGTTACTTATACAAGAGTTGACTCAAACGAGATTATTTTATTGCTCTTTTTTTTAGCGTAACTGAGTGTAAGGGATTAACCCACGAAAAAATCAGGATTAACCGTTTCGCTCTCTCTCCATCCTGGAATATAGCATGTGATGTTTACAAACTCACAAGGCACGCTGCATTCCGGGCATAAATCAGGAGGAGCAGCTGCTACGAAAGTAAAACCGCACTCAGAACACCTCCAGTAAGTCATACCGCATCGCGGGCAAATATCTCCGATGAATCTGTTAGTAGCAGTATGTCCACACTCTGTACACGTCCATACATCGTGTTCATTGTTCATTTATATTTCCTCCTCAAGATCTACTGTAAACTTATTAAGGAAAAAAATTATTCAGCGGTTATTCTTGGGAAATTTCTTAGGTAAAATTTCTTTCCACCATAAGCCGTTTTGATGATTGCATTACTGGCCATCATCCTGCGGATGATAGACCAATCTTCTCCAGCTTTTTTCAGGAACGCACTCACAGCTTGTTCGCGCATTGGATGCACGGCCATGATACTCAGCAAATCCCTTTCGACATCACCCGTATATACGAAAGCATCGCCCTCGTAACCGATCAGATACTCCACATGATATGGCTTTTCATTTAAAATTTGGAAGGCCTCGTTTATGATGTCCTCTTCTGCCGGCCTCACCCACTTTTCTGCGGGAGGTCTTGTCGGTATCGCTAAATAGGCTCTAACCGGTTGCAGGTGATTCAAAAAGCGGGCAATTTCCCGGAAGCTTTTGGCGTCGTCATTTAGGCTTTTAATCAGCATGGTCTCCGTTATCAGAGTTCCTGCATAACTATCCGCAAACTTAAGCATGTCTCCCAAAATCGCCTGCGATTTCAGTGCACGCTGTGGGCGATTGATTCGACGCCATGTTTTTTCTCGGATCGAATCAATTTTAAATGAGACACAATCTGCCTTTGCCAGGTCTGCTCTGACATCCTCCCGCCAGATAAGCGATCCGTTGGTGATAACGGCTATCTTAAATCCCAGCGGTTTGAGAAGCTCGATTGTCCGTCCAAGATTGGCATCCAGGGTGGGTTCGCCATCCGGAACGAAAGTAAGATAATCAATCGATTCACTTCTCTTCTGTGCCTTTTCAACTCTGGTTCTAACGTCCGTGTAAATTTCTTCGGGATCATAAAAATGAGACCGATTGACCTGCATCCCAACGGTCTTGCCCACCTGGCAATATACGCAGGCATAGGTGCATATTTTGGGTGGAATATTATTAATCCCCAAACTCTGACCCAATCGTCTTGAAGGAACAGGTCCGAAGCTGATCATAATGTCTCATACCCTTCAGCAAATTGTGAAATTGTATCCAAACGCCATCGTGTTTACACAAAATTATGAGATAAATGCTGCATCAGATAATCTTTCTTCTGCTTTTTTGCCCACTCATAACCCGTCTTGTAACCTTCTGATTCAGTTATGGCCTCGTCATAGCGGACAGCTTCTATTTCGTTTGCAAATCCCCAATGCACCAATAAATCTTCTATGTCTTCCTCACAAAATTGGGTTTTTGTTTCCACCGTACTTAGAACATATTTGGCTATTTCATGTGCGATAGTATAAATCAGCTGGTGTCCAGGTTCTGTGAGAATCTTCGAGCTTAAATAAACCAAAGTTTTGACCGGATGCCCAAAGTTATATCGCAGCACACGGGCATTAAGCATATCCTCATCAGTCAGGATTTGAAGGCTTGTGTCGTTTAAAACCTTTTCTCGCTCCGCTTCCGGTAAACGTTCCAATACCCTTGACAAATATGGATAAAACCGGAAATCACAAATTTTGAATCTATTGATCCTTTTGTCCATGATGCCCCCTTTCTTTTACAAATGGAGCGATCCAAATTATGCATCATGCTGATTCTAGCTCTCGACGTGCGGCCATATCCACCAGTATTCTCTCTCTGGCCTTATCGATGCCGAGTTCTTTGCGTTTCTTATCGATGTGGGCGATCATCTTGTGAGCATGTTTTATCGGATCGATCTCCAGGTCCCACATACCGCCGTACATTTTTTCAAATTCCTCGAACAGGTAGTTTTTAAATACCGGAGCACCGGATACCGGAAGGGTAACGCCGAACACGGTGTAAACACCGGAAGCCACAAAATAATGCCCGATACTGATGGCTTTTTCACTCATCCATTCCGGTGCGCTACCGGCTGCCGGCAGATCACTGATGTCGTCGCCCAGACCACCGGCTTTAATCACCTCTGTAGCCGCCAGCAGGATGCGGCTGTTGTCCACACAGGAACCCAGGTGCAGCACGGGTGGAATGCCGACGGTTTCACACACCTCAGCCAACCCCGGCCCACAGTATACCGCGGCGGATTCCGGCGTCAGCAAACCCTCCATAGCGCAAGCAATTGCATTGCAGCCGGTCGTCAAAACAATCACGTCGTTTTTGATAAGCTCTTTAACGATCTGGATGTGACTCTCATTATGCCGGGTCCTGACGTTGTTGCATCCCACCACACCGCCAATGCCGCGGATTCGACCGTTGATAATGTTGTCATTTAACGTGTAATAAGACCCGCGAAAAATTCCGCCCAGATGGTATTCGATAGATTCCACGCCGAAACCAGCCACGATGGGAGATTTCTGCTTCGGAATCATGACCTCGGATTTTCGGTTTTCAAAATTGTCGATGGCCAGTCTGACAATTCTTTCTGCATCCTCCATGGCATGATGCTCGTCAAATTCGATATGAATGACATTGTCCTGTTCCATTCGGGCGATGGGGTGGGTGGTAATCAGTTTGGTATGAAAGCACTTGGCCACATTGGCCAGATTCTGGAATATGCACTGGATATCAACCACCATGGCATCACAGGCGCCGGTGATGATGGCCAGTTCCTGCTGGAGGAATGTCCCGCACAGCGGCACCCCGTGACGCTGTAAAATTTCATTGGCCGTGCAGCAGATGCCGGAAAGCTGGATTCCCTTGGCACCTTTGGATTTGGCATAGGCATCCATTTCCTTAGTCTGGGCAACCGCGACGATCATCTCGGACAACACCGGCTCATGGCCGTGAATAACGATGTTGACCATATCTTCTTTCATCACGCCCAGGTTGGCCT
This sequence comes from Desulfobacterales bacterium, assembly GCA_050122495.1. Classification (GTDB taxonomy): domain Bacteria; phylum Desulfobacterota; class Desulfobacteria; order Desulfobacterales; family JAHEIW01; genus JAHEIW01. The sequence continues at coordinate 5,828 of JASFIU010000243.1, forward strand.
CGGAAGCCAGTGGATATGGAGTGCCAAACAGGATATCCTGCAGATCGGTGGCCAACATCGAACCGCCCCAGCCGTCGGCAATTGCCGCCCGGGTTCCCTGTTTCATTAGATTTTTGTAATCCTGATCCACTCCAATATGGGTGCGGTGCATGATTTCAACAATTTCCCGGTCGATGTTACGGGGTACAACCCCCTGCTTTTTCCAGAGTTCATAACGGGGCCCAGGCGCACGTCTGGCAAAAAGAAGCTCACCCTCAGCCTTGCCCCATTCATTGAGCGCTTTTTCACCGACCTCCACCGCAATTTCGTCCGTATCCCGATCGAGCTGTTCGCCATCGACTGCCACCGTTGTGTCGACACCCAATATCCGGGCCACCTCTATTAGTTTTTTCGTATCCTTGATTTTATATGCATCGGTTTCTTTTCTAGCAGCCGCCATAAAGACTTCTGCCACCGACCGTCCATGATCCGAATGCGCGGCCGCACCGCCGGCAATCATGCGGATAAAATTACGGGCTGCAATGGTATTCGGGGTTGCCCCGCAAATCCCCTTGCGGTTATCTTCGCCTTCGATGCCGCTTTTGGGAAGCGGCAGGCGACAGGGGCCCATGCCGCAATTTTTGCAGCAGATACCCTGGATTCCGATATTGCAGGGTTTCAATGTAACCGCCCTATCAAACGCCGTCTCCACACCTAAATCATGGGCGCGCTGAATCATTTGCTGGCTGGCCGGGTCAATAGTTGCTCCAACAGGATCAGCCAATTTCTTCGCCTTGGGCGCTTTGCTTTCTTTTTCTTCCGCCATGAGTTCCTCCTTGTGCTTCGTTCTAGTTCTCTAATAATTAAATAACCGAATTTCTAAATGCTTCACCGGGTTCTAATAGCTATAAAGCAACTTCTGGCTGGAAAGCTGTAAAGCCTATTAAATTATCTTTGAGAGAATTGTAGATTTACAAAGAACAATTCTGCATTAAGTATGCCATCCGCTGGAAATTTTTGTATTTGAATTAATTACAAATAGTTACATTTATTTCTAATCGGAATTGTTTTGTGGAGAGACCGCAAATTAGAATAATTTCGAAATTTCCATTCGTAAAATTTCGAAAACGAAAGGCAGGATACAAAGATTCGGTTAAAGAGGGTTGAAAAGAGCGGACATTTTGAAATGACTAAATATTAATGACCTTGTCGGCCAGCTGCATGGCTGTAATAATATCCAGCATGTTGGTGGTTTCACCCACCTGCTTGTCTTGAAGGAGGTCGAAGT
>JASFIU010000244.1:0-7071 GCA_050122495.1 Desulfobacterales bacterium
CAGGATCTCGTTGCCCGTACAGCAAATCCCGCCCAGCTGAATGCCCTTGGCCCCTTTGCTTTTGGCATAGTCCACCATTTCCTGTGACTGGGCCGCCGCTACGATCATCTCGGACAGAACCGGTTCATGACCGTGAATGATAATATTGACCTGATCTTCCTTCATGACGCCGAGATTGGCCTCAGATTGGAGGGGAAAGGGAGTGCCAAACATGACATCCTGCAGGTCGGTAGCAATCATGGAACCGCCCCAGCCGTCAGCCAGTGAAGCCCGGGTGCATTGTTTGATGATATTCTTGTAATCCTGGTCTACACCCATATGAGTGCGATGCATGATCTCCACAATTTCTCGGTCGATATTGCGCGGTAATACGCCCAGTTTCTGCCAGCGTTCATACAGTGGCTTGGGCGCACGTTTGAGGTAATCGAGCTCGCCCTCGGGTTTGCCCCATTCAGCCATGGCTTTTTCGGCTACCTCAAGGGCAATTTCATCTAGCTTGCGGTCGACTTCCTCACCATCGACCTCGACTTTGATGTCCACCCCAAAATGGGGCGCAATCGCCAACAGTTTGTTGGGATCTTTAATTTTGTAATCACCGGTTTCTTTGTTGGCAACCGACCAGAAGACTTCGGCGACATTGCGCCCATGGTCGGAGTGCGCAGCGGCTCCGGCAGCAACCATACGTGCAAAATTGCGCGCCGCAATAGTATTGGCCGTTGCTCCGCACAGTCCCTTGCGTGTGTCTTCACCTTCGATTCCGGCTTTGGGAAGCGGCAGACGGCAGGGCCCCATGGCACAGTTTTTACAGCAGGTGCCCTGGATGCCGATGTTGCATGGCTTCATGGTGACAGCGCGATCAAAAACGGTATCAATCCCCAATTTCTGCGCGCGCCGGATCATCTGCTGGCTGGCCTGGTCAACCGAAGCCGCCACGGGATCAGCAACTTTTTTCACTTTTTCAGGTTTAACTTGTGTTGTTTTGGTTGTTTCTGGCATGTGTGGTTCCTCCCCCACTATTTTTTAATTTGGCTGTCAACGGTTTGCATGAGCAGGCGCCGTTGTTAGCCGGTTAGCGTTAGCGTTTGTGGATCCAGTTCAGATTATCGATCATCTTTTCGACCATTGTTTTTTGGACTTCTGCCGGTGTCTTTTTGGCGGCTTTCTTTTCTGCAGCCGCGCGTTTGGCAACAAGCTCAGCCCGTTCTTTGGCCCGTTTCTCCCTGATTCCATCGAGTTCAGCTTCGATCTTGGCTTTTTCCTCAGCCGCTTTTTTGGCTTCGGCTTCGGCCTTAGCCTGGGCTTCGGCCTCGGCTTTGGCCTTGGCTTCGGCTTCAGCCTTGGCTTTGGCTTCTTCAGCTGCTTTAGCCTGTGCTTCGGCGTCGGCTTTGGCCTTGGCCTCGGCTTCGGCCTTGGCTTTGGCTTCGTCCTCAGCTTTTGCAGCTGCGTCTACTTCGGGCGCGGCTTCAGCTTTGGGCGCTTCAGCCGGTGCCGCTGGCTTTTTCTCAGGTTCAGGAGCCGCCGCTTTTTTAGCCGGTGCGGCTTTCTTCTCCGCCTTGGGTGCCGCCGCTTTTTTAGCCGGCGCCGCCTTCTTTTCTTCGGCGATGGTTAAATCGGGATCAGGGGACAGCGCCAGCAAATCGACGTCGGCCGCATCCAATTGTTTTTGAATCCCGGCCACATCGGCTGCGCTGCCGCCGTCAAAAACCAGGTCAATATAAGATTTGACCATTCGAATGGATTCCGGATGGCGCATGATCAGCACATCGGAGCCCGACATCAGATAGGCAACGGCGCCCACCGCTTCCATTAAGACACCGCGTTTTTCCGGATCGCCGAGGGTGGGTGCTTCATCAACGGGCTGTTTGGCCTCTTTGCACTTCCAGACCTCGTTTCCGAGATTGTTGATCAACGGCAGCTGGAGTTTGTCGTCGCCCTGTGCCAGAGCCGCCATGCGGATGCGCTCCATCACCGAATAGGAATATTCCAATCCATAACCCAGGCCACCGGTGGTGGGATCGATGATCATTTTATCCATCGACACCCCCAGATTTTCCAGCAAAATATTGCACTGCTTGGCCAGGTTCACATCGATGGGGGATGAAGCAATGACCGTATGCCCGAAACCCATGGCCGCCGCACCGATACCTTTGTGGTTTTTGTCCTCGACCGGCCCCAGGACGAGATTCTCTCCCTGGCATTCCTCGGCAATTTTCTTGAGCACTTCCTCATCTTTTTCCACGCTGGCGGTACCCCATATGATCAGCGGCACATCAATCGCCCCCAGGACTTTTTTTACGGTGGCAACAGCTTCATCCGCTCCGGCATCGTTGCCGTTGGGGTCGGTGCTTTTCAGCTGCAGCACAATCATGTCAGCGCCGAATTCATCGACACATTTTTTGGCCCACGCTGCCGGTTCTGAAATCACATCCTTGAATGGGCTTAATGCGGCCTGGGGCCATTCTTCCGGTTCCATATCCCAGACTTCCATGGCGATTTTCGGCTTGTGGGGCATTTCACCTTCGAAATTGTAAAACGGATAGCAGCTCTCGCCGCCGACCGTCACAGCCTTGTCTCCTTTACCCAGTGTAATTTCTTTTATTCCACCGGAGTACGTTTCTTTAAAAAATTCAAAACCCAATTTTACCTCCTTATCTTGTTGTCCTTTTCCATCAACATTTGAGGTGATTTACGGAAAATAATGCGATTATGCAGGATTTTGTATCAGCGGGACAGTTTAACGCAGGTGTCCCTTTTTATCAGCCCCCTTTCCATTTTTTTATTTAGAATCTACAGACGGTAGATTTGACGGCAATTTTGATCACAATCCTGCAAAACGCGAACAGGCAATTCTGTCTTTTTGATCAGAATGTCGGGAGTGCCGGCCCCATGGCGGAAGGGACCGGTTTTCTCAAAAAAAGCAGAATATTGTCATGTATATGGAGCGGGCGGATTTGTCAAGAGGCGAGCCTCACTAAATAAAAATTTCTAACTAAATCTGATTCATTCCACCGCCATGTTTCCCGGTTGGCCGGTTGAGCCCGTTGAGCCGGTTGATATGGGAAAAAAATGTCTGATTGTTCCTTTTTTCGGGCCCACGGGCCCAGCCAACCGGCTAACGGGCAACGGGCTCAACCGTTCTTTTGAGATGAGGTCTGGTTTTTCTTGCGAGCCTCAAGGCGGGCTTTCAATTTGGGGAATTGATTAATGTCGGTGTGGGGCAAAAATAGAGCGGCGATGTAATTATCCATGTAGGAAACGGTATCGGATAATTCGAAATTGGTCATTTTGTGGGTCACCTCGACCACATCTTTACGTATCCGATTGGTCAAGCTGCTCATTCTGGCGCCCATCAACGATCCGTTGCCGATAAAGGTCACCTTGGCCGGATCCATTTCGGGCAGCAATCCGATAACCATGGCCTTTTCCAAATCCACGTAACTGCCGAATCCACCTGCCAGAATAATGTGTTCAATATCCTGAATGTTCATCCCGACTTCGGTCAACAGCGTCATGCAGCCGCTGTAAATGGCACCTTTAGCCCGGATGAGGTTTTCAATATCGATTTCGGTCAGGGTAACATCCCGATCAATCTGAGTTTCTTCCTTCCACGCCAGAACATATTCATATACGCCGTCGCCCTTGCGAATCCGTTTCGTTTCTAAATCGCGGTTAAATTTTCCCAGATTATTGATGATGTCCATCTCGAACATGGTTGCAACCATGGTGATCAAGCCGGATCCGCAGATGCCCTTGGGTCGCACATGGCCGATGGTGATGATCATCGGCTCATACGTAATGGGATCAATTGAAAAATCTTCAATCGCCCCTTTTTCGGCCCGCATTCCATATTTGAGGCCGCCGCCTTCAAAAGCCGGTCCGGCGGAACAGGCCGCGCAGGCAAGCCAGTCTTTATTGCCGATTACAATCTCGGCATTGGTCCCGACATCCAGATACAAGGTCAGCTGCTCGGTTCGGTAAATACCGGACCCCATTACGCCGGCGACGATATCACCGCCGACATAGCTGGAAACCGCCGGATAAACCAAAGCGGACACATGGTCTCCGACGGCCATTCCCGAATCCTTGGCCCGGGTGGGAGGGTAAAGGGTTGCCGCCGGCACATAGGGCGAGCGTCGGATGGACCGCGGATCGATTTTGAGCATTAGCTGGGTCATGGTGGTATTTCCGGCCAGCGTAATGGTGGACAAATCCTCATGGTCGATACCGGATTGTTTTATGATTTTACCTAAGACCTTATTGATCGTGCCGATGACGACTTCATGCAGGCGGTCAAGCCCGCCGGGTTTTTCGGCGTACACGATCCGGGAGATAACATCTTCACCATAGCTGATCTGGCCGTTAAAATCGCCGTATTCAGCTAAAACATCACCGCTGATCAAATCAATAACCTGGCCATAAATCGTGGTGGTCCCGATATCCATGGCGATCGCGTAGCTGCGGCTGGTGGTATCTCCGGGCTGAACGTTGATCAGGCGGGTTTTGCCAATATCGCGAACCGGACGCACCAGCGTGGCGGTCACTTCAAAATCCCTTTCGCGCATGACTGCCGGAATTTTACGGATAACCGAAAGGGCGACATCCAGACGGTGTTCATCGTGCTTGGCTTTTAAATAACTGATCAGGCGGGTGATGTCCGGCAGATTGTCCTGGGCGGTCGGCTCGGGGAGTTGCAGGAATATTTTTTCCACCGGCGGGACAAACAACCCCTTTTCTTTTAACTCATCAAAATTCATTTCGCTGATGTGGGCGGTTTTGCGCGGCGTCGTATGCCTTCGCAGGGCGCTGGCATCCAGGGCGGATTCAACCGGGACGCGCACGACCAGGTCGTCCTTTACGACCGCCTGGCAGGCCAGTCGATAGCCCTTGTCCTGGTCCTCCTGGCTGAGTTTTTCAGATATGCCGCTCTCCACCGAACCTTCCTCGATCAACACCCGGCATTTTCCGCAAACACCTTCGCCGCCACAGGAGGCATTAATATGCACACCGGCTTCCAAAGCGGCATGAATAACCGTTTCGCCATCGGGTACCGTTATTTTGGTTTCGTGGGGCAGAAAGACTATCTTATGGGTGGGCATCTTTATTTTCCTTTGGTGTCGAGTATCAGTTAACGGGTTCCGGCGTTCAATGATCAGTTATATGGTGTCAGGTTTCAGGTGTCAGGTGTCAGGATTCGAAAGGGAAAGGTAATGACAATAAAGAATTTTTCGCCCTGATTCCCTGACACCTGAAACCTGACACCTGAAACCTTTATTCTATGGGTTCATCAAACCGGCATCGAAGCTGCAGCATTTCACCATCAAAAAAGCTATCGACGTTATACGGCAGCGCCTTGAACAGCTGAATCATTCCCCTGTTATGGTGCGATGTATAAGCCATGAATCCGCGGATGCCGTTATCGCGAGCCGCATGGACCAGCTTGTTCAACAGTATTTTCCCCAGACCTTTTTTTTGATAGGGCCTGCTGATCGAAAAGGCGATCTCGGCCTCATTGGTGGCCGGATCCACCAGATATTCGCCGATCCCGATCACCTTGCCGAATCCAAATTCTCCAACGACCGCAACCATGGTCAAGTCTTTAATATAATCGATTAAGGAAACCCCTTCGACTTCGTCGTGAACGAAGCTGTTTTTTTCATGGAAAAACCGGGCAACCACGTCATCTTTGTCCAGGCTGTAAAAATGTTCCTGAATTCTTCTCTCATCCACCGGTTTGGCAGGTCTGATCGTCACCTGTTCACCGTCAATCTCAATGGTTTCTTCCAGATGTATCGGATAAACCCCGTGGATCGATTCAGTCAGCGTTCGCTCGGCGCTCAATAGACCCATTTCTTTGGCCAGGTAAAAAAGCTCGTCCCGAAAATCCGGATGCGCAATGCTAATCATCGCCATGGCGCGTTCCTGCAAGCTCTTGCCGAATAAATTCACCGCCCCGTACTCGGAAACCACATAATGAACGTCTCCTCTCGGTACAACGACAGCCTCATCGTCCAGCTGGGGAACAATGCGGCTTTTTTTGCCCTGCTGGGCTGTTGCCGGCAACATCAGGATCGATTTGCCGCTCTGGGACTGGACCGCACCGCGCATAAAATCAAACATCCCGGTAATACCCGAGAAATTATTGTAGGGCAGCGCATCCGCCGCCACCTGGCCGGTGAGATCAATCGTCATGGCAACATTCATGGAGACCATCTTATTATGGCGTGAGATGACTGAAGGATCATTGACATAATCGCAAGGATGGAATTCGATGGCCGGATTGTCATTTAGAAAGTCATATAAATCTTCGTTCCCAATGGCGCTGGAGGCCACCATTTTGCCTTCATTGAACCCTTTTTTACGGTTGGTGATGACACCCCGGGAAAACAAATGCATGATATCATTGGTCATATATTGGGTGTGGATTCCCAGATCATTCTTGTCGGCCAGCGCCAGCAGCGTGGCCTGATGGGTGGAGCCCAATCCGATTTCCATGGTAGAGCCGTCTTCGATGAGGTGGGCAATTAAACGCCCGATGTCATTGGCGGCCTCCAGTTCAGGGGCTTCCCGAATCGTCAGCAGCGGTTCATCATATTCAACGAATACGTCTACGTCGTTGACGTGGATAAAGCTGCGCCCCAGCACCCTTGGCATGCGGGAGTTAATCTGGGCAATCACCAGATCCGCCGACAGGGCCGCTGCCAGGGTGATATCCACCGATACGCCCAGACTCAGCCAACCGAAATCATCCGGCGGCGATGTTTGAATCAGAGCCACATGGATCGGCAATAGCCGACTCTTAAATAGGCGCGGGATGGCTGAAAGATTGATGGGAGTGATAAACCGTTTGTTGCGGGCGATGGCCTTGGGCTTGGCTGATCCCAGATAAAAAGACCGAATATTGAGGCTTTGATCCCGGGTTTTATCGGCAATCAGCGTCAGGGGGGTGGTCTCCATGGTCATCAAGCGGTTGATTTCGATATCTTTAAAATAACCAGAGCCTTCCGAAAGCGCCCGAACCAGATGTTGGGGTTCACCGCAGGATGACCCGATAAACACACGCTGGGCCGGTTT
>JASFIU010000245.1:0-7066 GCA_050122495.1 Desulfobacterales bacterium
GTCATCATCGGAGCGAAATATTTTCTTTCGCTCGATTCCCCGAATAATAATATGCTGAATCGCACCGGCCGCATCTATTCTAGCTTTTCTTGGCATGCCTGCGCATTAGCACCAATGCAAAACAAAGTAAAGCATAAAATCATAGACGTCCCTCTATTTGGGTGGCACCACAAAAAAAGGGGCTTCAGCAATGACTTGATGAAAGCCCCCTTTGCTATAAATCTTGAGCGTAATTTTTAATCGCGAATTTCCTCTTTTACCGAAACCGCGATCTTAAACAGCGCGGTCAGTATCAAAAATCCCATGGCCCAGACACCCAGGGCAATCCCGATTTCGGGCAGGGAAGGAATGTACTCATTGACCTCATGCAGCGGCGATGGCGTAAAACCACCGGCGATCATTCCCAGTCCTTTATCGATCCAGGTCCCCAGGAATATGACCACACAGGCCAGCGCCAGCACGCCTTCATTTTGACGGGTGTGGGGCACGACGGTCAGAACAATGCCGACAATCATCAGGATAAATGAAGCCCACATCCAGGGCACATAGGCCCCGTGACCGTGCAGGCCGACAAACAGGTATTTGAGGTGATCCATGTGTTCCGGGATCTGGCTGTAAAAGACCACAAAGACTTCGCACAAAAAGAAAAACACGTTGACGCAGATCGCGTAGGCCACGATTTTAGCCAGGGATTGAATCTGCTCCCGGCCGGGGTCAAAGCTGCTCACCCGCCGGATGATCAGACAACACAGGATCAACAGGGCCGGTCCGGCGGCAAACGCCGAGGACAAAAAGCGCGGCGCCAGAATGGCGGTCATCCAGAAGCCCCTGCCCGGCAGGCCGCAGTACAGGTAGGCAGTCACGGTGTGAATGCTGATGGCCCAGGGAATCGAAAGATAGATTAGCGGCTTTAACCATTTTTGATACTTAACACCATTGCGTTCGGCCTCCAGCACATTCCAGCCGATGATGATATTTAAAAACAGGTAGCCGTTTAAAACGACGGTATCCCAGAACAGCACCGAATTGGGCGTCGGGTACAAAAAGACATTCAGAACCCGCATGGGCTGGCCCAGATCGACGAGGATAAAGGTGACGCACATGATAACCGAGGCAATGGCTAAAAATTCACCTAAAATGGTGACCTTGCCAAAGGCCTTGTAATCATGCAGGTAATAGGGCAGCACCACCATTACCCCTCCAGCAGCGACACCCACCAGAAAGGTAAAGTTGGCAATGTAAAATCCCCAGGAGGCATCCCGGCTCAAGCCGGTGATCCCCAAACCGAAGTCGAGCTGTTTTAAATAAATCAGAAAGCCGATGCCGACGACGATCGCTAAAAAGGTCATCCAGCCGTAATATTTTTTTCCGCCTTTAATCGCTAGTTCAAGCATTATTCACCTCACACGATGTAGTAAACACTGGGCTCGGTTCCCAGGGTCTGTTTACGACGAATTGTGAAATTGGTTCGGATCAGTTTACGAACTTCCGACTTCGGATTGTATAAATCCCCGAAGGTCAGCGCGCCGTTGGAAACCTCCACACAGGCCGGCAATTGACCCACCGCCAGTCGTTCGGCGCAAAAATTACACTTTTCGACGACGCCAATCATACGGGTCGGAAATTCTTTGTTGATTTCGGCAATAAAGGGCCGCGGATCCCTGAAGTTGAAACTTCGAGCGCCGAACGGGCACGCCGCCATACAGAACCGGCATCCGATGCAGCGGTGGAAATCCATAAAGACGATGCCGTCGAATTCACGTTTAAACGTGGCTTTGGTCGGACAGGCCCGCACGCAGGGGGGATTCTCACAATGGTTGCACAGTACCGGAAAGGGGCGATGCTCAACCTCTTCAGCTATAAATTGTGCGGCTTTGCCCGGAAAGGCATTGTGGAAATGCGTCCCCCAGATCCATTTTATTTCATGGCGTTTGTTTTGCAACGCGGGAACATTGTGTATCTTATGGCAAGCTTCGATCAGGGGCTCCAGATCCGCTTCGGAATGAAACTTGCGGGTATCGATGACCATGGCCCACTGTTTGGCCTTCAGCGACTTCGGGTTTGCTTTAATCACGGATTCAGCCTTTTCGGCCTCCGCTTTGGCAAACGCATTCAAAACCGGCTTGGAGGTCAATGCCAGCGCAGAAACTCCCAGCAACTGTAATATGCGTCTTCTGCTGCGATCCATTATGTTTTCTCCTTCGGGTTATCAATATGGCAACTCCAGCAGTAGGGCCTGACTGAAGCATAATCGTGACAGCGGTCACAAAATTCAGCCTTGTTGGAATGGCAGTCCAAGCAGGTGTTGCTCATGCTCATGTTAAATTCTTTTCCCTGGGGATTGACATAGATTCGATTGCCGTCGCGCACCACAGAATCCCGCCAGACATCGAGCAATTGCATGTGCTCGGCTTTCATGTAATCTGTGGATCGAACGCACGCCTGGGCCGCCTTGGCCTTGGGCGTCAGTATCGGCTCCGGTGCCGGCGCGGCTTTTCCGCGCATGTACCAGAACGGAAACAGTACAATGATCAAAAATATGACCACTCCCGTGATGATCAGCGTTTTATTATTCATCAGCTTGTTCCTCCGACTCACCCTCTGATTCACCTTCTTCAACTTCTTCGACGACTTCACGGCCCGGTGTATCTTCGCCCCGCAGGTCGGTGGACCGTTCATTCTCTCCGGGCATGACCAGGGCATTGGCCACCAGTTCATGCAGCCCGGTGACGTCAACCTCCGGCACCCAGTACTCCATCAGCGGCGGCAGCGCCGCCCGATCGATGGCGCATATGCACGCCAGCATGTTGACGCCGAATTTTTCGTGAACATATTTGACCGCGCTGGCCCGCGGCAGGCCGCCGGCCATCCGCAGTTCCATGTCCTCACCAGCATTCAAACCCGCACCGCTGCCGCAGCAGAACGTATTTTCGCGGATCGTATTGGCGGGCATGTCATAAAAATTATTGCACACATTATTGATGACATAGCGGGGTTCGTCAAAAATGCCCATCCCCCGGGCCGGATTGCAGGAATCATGAAAGGTTACCTTTAGGTGATCGTTACGGCTGGGATCCAGTTCGAGCTTGCCGTTCTTAATCAAATCGGCTGTAAACTCGGCGATATGAACCATCTTGTTGGACCTGGCATTTTCAAATTTGGTGCCGGTAATCGGGGATACCGGCTCTTCGAGAAAATCGGCCGGGCCGTTCATGGTGTCCATATACTGATTGATCACCCGCCACATGTGTCCGCATTCGCCACCCAGAATCCATTTAACCCCCAGGCGTTTAGCTTCAGCATACATCTTGGCGTTGAGCCGTTTCATGGTCTCATGGGAGGTAAAAAATCCGAAATTGCCGCCCTCCGAACCATACGTGCTCCAGGTGACTTCAAGTCCGTATTTCTCCTTTAGATAATGAAACAGCATCAAATAGCCCATGGCGGTATAGGTGCCCGGATCGGCAAACACATCACCGGACGGGGTAATAAAAAGGATATCGGCGCCTTTTTTATTAATGTTGTAATCGAGCGCCACACCGGTGATCTCTTCGATGTCTTCCACAAAAAAGTCGAGCATGTCCTTGAAGGCGTGGGGCTGGATTCCGAGGTGGTTTCCGGTGCGGTAGCAGTTGGCCACCGGGGTGGCAATCCAGTCAATATTCAAACCGATTAAATTCAGCAGCTCGCGGCCCATTATGGTAATTTCGGCCGTATCGATACCATAGGGACAAAACACCGAGCAGCGCCGGCACTCGGAGCACTGAAACATATAGTACCACCACTCTTTGAGCACATCGACGGTCAGGGGCCGGGCGCCGTTTACTTTTCCCAGGATTTTGCCCATACGGGTAAAGTCATTACGGTACACGGATCGCAGCAGCTCGGCGCGCAGCACCGGCATGTTTTTGGGATCACCGGTTCCGATAAAGTAATGGCACTTGTCGGCACAGGCGCCGCAGCGCACACAAATATCCATGAACACCTTAAAGGATCGAAATTTTTCCAGGCGTTCCTTGAAGCCTTCATGCAGGATCTCCTGCCAGTTGTCCGGCAGTTTCCAATCGTCATCCAGGGGGTTCCATTCCCTGGCATGGGGAAGCCCGACGTACTCAACGCTTTTGGGATTGGACGCATAACAATACATCCCCTTGCGGATATTGACCGGAACTTCCATCCAATCCGTTTTGGGCGGCGCGTGATCGATCTGGATGAGTTCTTCTGGTTTGGGTGTTTCGTCTGCCATAGTTTACTCCTTTTCCTCTTCTTGCTCTGGCTCTGGATCAGAGGCTGGCTCTTCCGCGGGTGCGGGTTCCGGCATTTTTTCAACCGGCAGCCCGACTTCTACCATTTTTTCGCGGAATTCATCTTCATACTCATCATAGGTATGCACCGGAACCGGGTAGTTCCAGGGATTGATATGCCGCCGGGCGCGGGTATCGGTGGTCATATTGCGGGTCGGGCTCAGAAAAATCCCGCCCAGGTGCATCAGTTTGCTGAACGGAAAATAGGCCAGCAGGATGCTGACAAAAAAGATATGAACAAAAAACACCGCATCGACCCCGGCCGGAATCGTCGGCTGAAAGGTGATCAGCCCCATGGTGAGTTCTTTGACGGCGGTGACATCCACTTTGGTCACATAGCGCATGAAAATTCCGCTAAAGGCAATGCCGAAAATCAGAAAAAGCGGGAAATAATCGGATGCAATCGAAATGTATTTGACCTGGCGCACAAAAAGTCTTCTCAAAAACAGGAAGGTCACCGCGGCCAACAGTATAAATCCGGAAATGTAAACACCGGGCAGCCCGAATTTAAAAACCGGATAGACGATCTCCATCCGGAAAAAACTGTCGACGTTTTCAACAAGCTGGACCACGAACGGCACCGGTTCGATAAAAAAGCGCAAATGCCGGATCAACACCACCAGAAACGCATAGTGAAAGGCCAGCGCCCCCGCCCATAAAAAAAGCTCCAGCTGGTAAGAGATTCGCCCGCCTTCTTTTAATTTCATGCGCGTGTTGCGGAACAGCGATCGAAACGTCAGGATTTCCAGTGCCATTCGCACCACAACCTGCCAGGGCTTCTCCGGACAATCAAACGGGGAATTTTCGATCCAGGGCAGCGATTTCTGCTGGCCGCCGGTGGTGGGGATCCTGAAAGGCACCGCTGACCGTGACCAGCCGATCATCCGATAGGCAAACCCGATGACAAAGGTGATCAGCGCCAGATAGGGGATGACGACCCCGAACACATACTGGAGTCCCGACACATGGGCGCCCAGGTAAGCTATTAAAAAAAGGACGATAACGGCAATCAATGGGATGATGTACCTTAAATTCATTGAAGAGTACCTCACTCTGAGGTCCCGATCAGCCGGACACCGACTGACGGTAACCTCCATCAAATAAATTAATGGTTAGCGTCTTTTATCTTCTTTGGCTTCGATGACACATCGGTAATTAAACCAGCCCGCTCAAATGCCCTGAAGGTTCGGTTGCGGGTCTCGTTAGCCGAAAGTTCATAAATTTTTTCCTTACAGTCCATATACAAATCAAACGCCAGCAGACACAGCTGATCGATTTTGGACTCAAACTCCAGCAATTGGATGGCGTTGGCGTCATTTTGGAGTTCGTTCGCTAAATGGTTACGCAGAACTTTTTTTAATAAGAGAATAAATCCGGTGGCTTGAGACGGGCTGAAGTCCTGGATGGCCCGGATCCGGACGATGGGATCCAGGTAAGCTTTGACCGCATCCGGATCCCAGGTATCGAGGAGTTGATCCAGCAAAAATACGAGGCCTTTGGATGTAATGCTGCCGACCGGATTGCCGAATTGATCTTTTTGACCTTTAAAAAATTGTGCGGTATCAGGAGCATAGGTCTGAATCGTGGCTTCAAACCAATTTCTAATGATTTCGCTTTTTTTCTTTTGAATAAGTCCTTTCAGACCGGTTCCCATATGAGCTCCCGAAGGCCGTCTATCCGACAAATCTGCTCAGAATTATTGAAGATAAGGCCGAAGGGCATACGTATAAACAACTTGCAGATTTCTGTCAAGAATAAATGGAAATGGCAATTCGCCCATCTTGACAAATCCGCCGGAAACAATTATAACACCCTTAAATAATAATAAATTCTCATATGCTCCACCGGAATTTAATGCGCCGAGTCAAAGGATGTGGCCATGACAGCAAAACCCTCTCGAAAAGCGTTGGAAGAAAAAATCAAGAATGTCGCCGAGCAACGAATGGCTGAAGAATTGCTGCACGAAAGCGAAGAGCGGTTTAGATTGCTTTCCGATGCCGCATTTGAAGCCATCATCATTCACAAAGATGGCGTCCTGCTTAAAGCCAACGACCGATTTTTTGAAATGTTCGGATATCGTTCGGAAGAATTGCTCGGTACCCAGGTCCTCACGCAAGTGATTGCAGATGAATCCATTGAATACGTCAAAAAGCAGATCGAGTCCAGGTCGTCAACACCCTATGAAGCCATCGGGAAAAGAAAAGACGGAGACCGGTTCCCCATCATATGCCATGCAAAAATGATTAAATATCAGGGCAGTGAGGTTCGGGTGGTGGCCATCAGGGATCTATCATACAAAAGAAGGTCAGAGCAGGCATTGAAAGAAAGCGAAGAAAATTTCCAGATGATGATCAATGACACCCTGGCATTAATCTGTCGATTTAGGCCGGATGGAACGCTGACTTTTGTAAACGATCTCTATTGTCGTTATTTCAATACGGGCCGGGATGATCTTATCGGTCAAAATTTTTTCCAATTTATCCCCCGAGACGAGCGCCGAAAGGTCAGACAGCATTTCACCTCTCTCAATCCACAAGACGCCACGACGACCTATGAGCATCAGGTCTTCGCACCGGATGGGACGCTGCGGTGGCAACAATGGACGGATCGAGCCATTTTTGCTGCGGACGACACGGTCACCGAATATCAGTCGGTGGGAATCGACATTACGGATTTGAAGAAGACCGAAATGGCATTGCGCGAGTCTGAAGAAAAATTTCGAACGGTTTCCGAAAAATCGCCGAATATGATTTTCATCAATT
>JASFIU010000246.1:0-7064 GCA_050122495.1 Desulfobacterales bacterium
TTGGGTCTGGACATGTTTTAAATAACGCCAAGAAAAATAAATGTGCCTCGATAGTCAACCGTTTATACTAGAAAAAGCCGTTGTTTTGTCAAGCAGCTTTTCCCTAATTTTGCCAATCCTCAACCCATCCAATTTGACGCCAGTTTAAGATCATGGGAAAATTGTATGTAAGATATATCAAAAATAACAGCTCCTCTTCGAAGACAGAGAATAATAGTCCTAAAGGCGTGCTAAAATTAAGAGTGCCTAATGTGACTAAAGTGAACTAAAGTGCCTAAAGTTATGGTGTCGCTAGGCTAGATCTCTATAAAAGATAATTTTTATGAGGTATTTATGAAAGAAAAGATGGTATTTTGTTTGATTGTATTTTTCCTTTGTAGTGCAGGGCTTTTTGCTTGTTCGAGTAATACAGAAGCCGAAGCTGAATCAGAAAAAGGTGCGATTGAAAAAATGACTGATAAAACGGCTAAAGAAGTGGTGAACAGGATTCGGACGCCGATTAACAAAGCACGTTCCGTCAGGGTCCGGCAGGAAGGAAGAATGGATGATATGGAGGAATCCTTAAAAGAAAAGTAGTGACAAGCACAATGAAGGAAACATGGGTCTATAAGAAGGCAATTCTAAATAGGTCAAAGGCTTTTTCAAGGTTCTATCTCTGGATTACTGGAGTGATGAAATTGAATCGTTTCGAGTTCCGCGTTCCGTGTTGCGGGTTAAAATAGTGCAAATAGAACTCTACGGTGTATGACCCGCAACTCGCAACCCGTAACACGCAACGAAGGAAAAAACCCATTGCTCCAAAGTTCCACTACTTATCCGGTAATGAGTAAATCGGAGGCAAATAGTCATTTTCCCGTTTTATTTCTTCTATAATTTTTCTAACATCCGCTTCGCGCCACTCTCCGCCTCTTGTATTTTTTTTGACTCCTTCAAGCTTTAAGCCGGAGGCAATCATACTCAAATTGGCGCCGACCCTGTGCATCGCCCTGACCACCTTAAATATCTTGTCCTTTTGAGGATGATTCTGCCACGGCGCTTTTTTACCGACAACAACAACATTTAATGCATCTTTTTGTTTCGGAGGCCCTTTTGCAGCAAGCTTTTCGACTTTATGCGCAATTTGTCTGAGGTCGCTGGCGATTTCCTGTAACCGACGAGTGTGCAATTCTTGCTGGTTACTATAGGGAGGCTGGGTTTGATTGGAGCTGTACAGATTAGCGACCGCTTTTTCAAAAATTTTGGAAATGGTTTCGCCAGTTAATTTTCTTTTTGTGTCCAGCAGATCCTTTAACTCGGCTGACATCTTAATCGTAACGGACTTCTCGCCTTCTAATCCATGTTTTGTTTTCCCTTGCATGCGGTTACCCGGGGTGTTCAGATTTCATCTTGGAAATAAGTTTCAACCGAAAAGAGGGGGGATTCTCCATTACCCATAGGGATATTCGCGAGCGATGTCAATACAAGATTATTAGAAATATCAATTATTTATTCATGATCGCATAAGGAATTTAATTTGAGTTTATTAAATGAATAGTTGATAAACATTATTATTTGCATTCAATTATAATGTGATTTAGAGGTGAAAAGATTTGACATAGAATCTTGGACTCGCTATACAGCATGAAGACCCTCATCGTGAATCTGATCCCAGATTCTCAGCTCTTTAAAATTTGAAACGCTTGTTTCAGGTAGGAGTTAAGATGCAAGATATTGGCGGAACCCGCACCGGAAATGACCGGCGCAAATTTCAATATACGGATTATATTCCTGAAAAAAGATCGGGAAGGGAGCGTCGAAAAGGGTTTGATCGTAGAAGTCCGACGCCACGAAGAAGAGGGTCTGAACGCCGGGTTAGCCTAAATCAGCAAACACGATACCCTTACAGCGCATAAACGTATTCGGAACACAATCATAAGATAAAGTTTCATTATCTCGGCAGGGCCATTTTGGCTCTGCTTTTTTATTTTCGCAGCCGTTCCCGTGTTTCATCATTTTCGGCCAGTTCGGTCAGACCGCCCTTTCCGAATTTCTTGATTTTTACGCCACCTGACAGCCTCGGGAAATCATCCATGATGCTTAGCTCATCCGGTAATTTATGCGGTGCAATTTTGTCTTTGATGAATTCCCGGATTTCTTCTAATGAGATCTTTTGCTGCTCGCTTGGAATGATACATGCGCAGATGGATTCTCCCAGTACCGGGTTGGGCGTTGGAACCACACATATTTGGTCAACCTTGGGATGTTCGATGATCAACGATTCGAGCTCAATGGGGTAAATTTTATACCCTCCGCGATTAATCAAATCTTTGGTGCGCCCGTAAATTCTGATATAGCCGTTTTCGTCCCTGGACGTCAGATCTCCCATAAAAAGCCAATCATCTATAATTTGCTTTCGTGTTTCGGCGGGATTTTTCCAGTATCCCTTCATGACATGCCATCCGCTTAGGGTCAATTCGCCTATTTCTCCATCCGGCAGTTCGTCATGGGTTTCAGGATCAACGATCCGTGCGCGGGTATCGGTGATGGGTCGGCCGATATATTTTTCTCGAATATCCAAAGGTGATGGATAGGGGCACATGATCGCCAGACCCGGTCCGACTTCAGAAGCTCCCCAGAAAGAAGTTAAATAGACGTTCATCTCCTTTTCCACCCGTGTAATCAGGCCTTCAGGCGCAACCATTCCGGCAATGAGGCCGGCCCTGAGAGAGCTGAGATCATAATCCGGTCTTTTCTTGTGATTGAGTTCGAGGATGTAATGCGGCGCGGCACCTAACTGCAGCGTAATTTTTTCGCGTTCAATCATTTGGAACGCTTTCTCGACCTCGAATTTGTCCATCAGAACAACCGTTGCTTGCAGGAGGATGGGTTGAATCAGAATCGACCCACAGCCATAGGAGTGGCTCATGGGTAAAAAACCGATAAAAATGTCCTTGGAAGTCGCCTCCACGCCTTGCGAATATGACCAGGCACCGCGCACCGCGGCATAGTGACTGATCATGGCGCCCTTTGGATTACCGGTCGTACCGGAGGTGTACAAAAACATAGAGAGGTCTTCCCGGGCGTCGATTGGAACGGCAGGAGGTGTCTTGTTGGCCCCCTGTTCAATTAACGCATTGAAGTCGTAAACGCTCTGGCCTTTACTTTTTCCAGCGACGATAATGGATTCAAGCTCGGGCAATTCGCTTTTAACTTCCAAAATATCATCGAGATAATTATAACCTTCCCATTGGTTGAAAATAAATACAGCTTTGACCTCTGAATTTTGAAGCACAAATTTTGCCTCATGCATTCGATATATCGGATTAATCCAAACAGCGATAAGTCCCAGCTTCTGCAGCGCAAAGAAAGCCACCACGAATTCAAGAGAGTTTTTCATGTATATGGCGACGCGATCTCCCTTTTTAAACCCAATTTCCGCCAGCGCAGATGCCAGGGCATCGACCATCGTATCTAATTCTTTATACGTTTTTCTCCGGTCTCCGTCCACCACAGCGGTTTTATCCGGAACCTGGCCGGCGGCGCGTTCTAAAACCTGACCCACAGTCAGGGTATCAAAATCTTTCATTTTTTCACCTTTCTCATAAGGGTTCAAAGGTTCCCTGCTTCGTCTTTCAGCTACGCAGGGCACGCAGGGTTCAGCGTTCAAAGGTTGCGGGTTCAATTGATTTAAGGAATTGTAATCATTTATTCAAAAAAATAACCCCGAACGGGGAACCCTGAACCCAGAACGGCTATACCTTGAGATATCCCAGGTTTGACGAAATCGTTTCACATGTCTTTTTTACCAAAGCAACCAGATGATCCAATCCGGTCGTGGGGCTGTGCGTGCGGATCGGCAAGGTTATACCCAGGGCGGCAACGACCTGGCGGGAATAATCGCGAATGGGGGCCGCAATTCCAAACATCCCCTCAACGGCTTCCTCTTTCTCGAAAATGTAACCCTGGTCTCGAATTTGTTCCAGGCGCAGGCTGAATGATTCGTCATCCGTAATCGAAAACGATGTATGCGCCTCCAATGGGTTTTGCGTTAGAATCCTTTGAACATCCTTTGAATCCATGCTGGCCATTAACACCATCCCCAGCATGCCGTAATGCAGCGGTCGCCTCCAGCCGATATCCGATGAAATTCGGATCATCCCATCGCCTTCACGTTTGTCGATATATACCAGCTGTTCCTCCATTGAGACGCCCAAAAGAACAGTCGCACCGGTTTCGCTCTGCAGATTGGTCATCGGGTAAGCTGCGGCCTGGCGTAAAGAAAACGAAGAAAAGACAATCGCGCCCATTTCGAATAGCCGCATTCCAAGCTGATACTTCTTGGATTGGGGTTCTTGCTGAAGATATCCACGGGCGGTAAGATTGGCCATTAGGCGCTTGACGGTTGTTTTATTCAAACCGGTGCAATTGACCAGATCGGTTAGGCTCAATTCTTTGCTCTGAAAACTGAAGCACTCCAGAATGTCCAAAGCTCTTTCAAGTGCCTGGACCCGGTATATGTTTTTATTTTGATCAGATGGTTTCATATTATGAAGCTAAAGTGTATGATATGAAACCAATATCATTTATTTCAGAAAGGTCAACAGAAAAAAGGGTTCCGGGTTCAAGGTTCAAGGGTTCCAAGGTTCAGGGGTTCCAAGGTTAAATTACAGAAGACAGAGGTCAGAAGTCAGAATTCAGAAAACGTCGGATCATAATCACTTTTCTCTGCTCTCTGTCATCTGACATCTGTCCTCTGTTATACCATCACCCTTTTTAGCGTATTGCCGATGGATTGCAGGTCTTTGAAGTTGCCCATCGGCAGGAAATAATCCACGTAGGGTAGGGCGGCGCTCATTCCCTGGCAGATCGGCTCGTAATCCTGAGTACCCATCAGCGGATTTAGCCACATAATTTTATAGGCTTTGCGTTTAAGGAGTGCCATCTGGCTGTCGAGCACATCAATTTCTCCCCGGTCCCAGCCGTCACTGAAGATCATGACGATATCTTTGCAGGAAAGCTGTTTTGCCCCGAAATTTTCATTAAACCGCTTCAGACAATGACCGATACGGGTGCCTCCACCCCAGTCGTCGATAACACCCGGGATTTGGGTGATTACGGAGCTAAAATCGTCTGTATCGAAATGATGGGTTCCTCTGGTAAGATTCGTTGAAAAAAAGAAAATTTCAGTCTTTCGATCCATTCGTTTGAGGGCATGGATGAATTGCAGAATCATAAGGGTATAAATGTCCATTGAACCGCTGACGTCACAAAAAAAGATGACACGACGCTTTTTTAATCTTTTTTTTCTAAAATCAAGCAGAATCAGTTCGCCTCCGAATTGCATATTTTTTCTTAATATCTTTCGCAAACTGATCTCTTTGCCGCGAATGGTGTATTGAAACCTCCGGCTCACCCGATTTGCCAGGGGCTGAAGGATTCTATTGATCGCCTCATATGTATCCTGGGAAACAGTAAAAAAGAGCTCCTGCATTTCGCCTGCTTCCTCAAGGGCTTGAGGACTGTAACGCAGAGCCCATTCTTTGATGTCTTCGGCCCCGGTATCCCGGGTTTTTTTTTGACCGGCAATTTTTTCTTTTAAAGCAGTGAGGTCTTCCTGTTTTTCTTCGCGCTCACCAGGGCCTTCTGTCTGGATCTTATGGGTGGGTCGTTCCTTGGGAAACCAGTAATCATAAAACAAGGTATCAAACCTGGGCAGGTCTTCTTTGCAGTTTATGAAATTCGTCCGAAGCAAACAATGAAATACATCAAGGTGGGAGATGTCAATCAGAGGCAAACCCTCGATGGCGTCTAAAACTGCGGGCAAAGAAACCGAAATACCGCTGTCTCTCAATAGATATGAAAAGCGAACGATATTTTCGATCAACCCGGCGCCTGATTTGCAAGCGTTATGGTTCTTCTCATGGATCATCGTCATATGACTTAAGGTGAGCGATTGCCGAGGTTGCCAGAGCTACAAGGCAGATGTCGTTCCGCTATAGTAAACTATGCGGAACGGCATCTAACGCCGTAGGTGTGGTAAGATCGGCAATCCCGAAGGGTTTAAATTCTAAAAAATTTAAAATGATAAACTCCTTAAAAATAATAACATCTTCCATTTTTTAGAATTGAAACGCTCACCTTAAGTCTGAGATGGGGTTAATAGCCGGGTGCGTTTCTCCGGATTCGGCCAGATATTCGATTGGAACTTTTGAATATCCTCGCGGTATTTGAAAATGCATCCCAGGGTCTGCTCGACCGTTTCTTCATCCAAAGCGTTGCGGTGAAGTTTAAGAAGGGCTTCGGCCCAATCAAGGGTTTCGGACACCCCCGGTTTTTTCAGCAGATCTTCTTTGCGGATACTTTGCATGAAACCGGCTATCTGGTGAATAAGCGAACCTTCTAATTTCGGCACCCGCGCACGGATGATTTTCATTTCCTTGTCCAGATCGGGATAATCGATCCAGTGATAAAAACACCTGCGCTTGAGCGCATCGTGGATGTCGCGGGTTCGATTGGATGTAATGACCACCATGGGCTTCTGGGTTGCTTTTAAGGTGCCGATTTCAGGAATTGATACCTGAAAATCGGAGAGTATCTCGAGTAGAAATGCTTCAAATTCTTCATCGGCACGATCCAGTTCATCGATTAATAATACCGGTGCATGACCCTGCGAGTTTTGAATGGCTTCCAAAAGGGGTCTTTTGATCAAATAGGGTTCACTGTAAATTACCTGACCCATTTCTTCCGGTGACAGGCCGCATTGTTCGTCCATTTTAATGCGTAACAGTTGTTTGGGGTAATTCCATTCATACAGGGCTGAATTGGCGTCCAGGCCTTCGTAGCATTGAAGCCGGATGAGTTTCGCGGATAAGATATCCGCCAGGACCAGAGCAACCTCTGTTTTACCCACTCCGGGCTCACCCTCCAGAAATATCGGTTTGCTGAGATGATATGAAAGGTAAAGAACGGTCGCCAGAGATTGATCCGATATGTAACGATGCCGGGTCAGCTGTTCGCGGATGACATCAATGGAAGTAAAACTGTCTTTTGCACCCATAAATGCACCTTTTCGATTTCAAAAATGT